>WSZX01000498.1 GCA_013139935.1 Ardenticatenales bacterium | reverse complement strand
CTGGCCGCTGACGGCAGTAGGTTTGATAGTACTCGAGGAAATGCAGGCGCAGCCCAGAGGAATGACGCGCCGCTGGTCGTTGGCAGCAACGGGTTTGACGGTGGTACTCGGGGTAATGCAGGCATAGAAAGCCGGGGCATTGCCCAGGCAAATGACATGGCCGCCAGCGGCGGTGGGTTTGGTGATAGCACCCAGGGGAATGCCGGCGCAGGCAACCGAGGCGCTGGCCAGGCGAGTCAGACGGGCGACGCGCAACCCCAGGCCCTGGTAGACGAGTGGCTTACCGTCAGCGGCGTCATCGCATCGATAGATGACACCGCGTTCACAGTGGAAACTGACACTGGCGAAAGCGTGCTGGTTCAGCTTGGCCCGGCGCACTTCATGGCCAGCCAGAAGGCAGACCTCAAGCCCGGCGACGCGGTGCAAGTCCTGGGATTCTACGAGGACGAAACCTTTACCGCTGGCGATGTCCAGTTGTCAACCGGCGAGCACATAGTACTACGCGACCCGAACGGCCGGCCGCTCTGGGCCGGTGGTCCGGCATCAAGCGCGGGCTCCAGCAACCAGAGACCGTCGACGGGTAGCAGTGGAGACGATCTTGGCTACGGCGGGCAGGGAACCTGGAACGGCCAGAGTCCAACCGACGGCAAACCACAAGCCATGTACAGCGATTGGATCACGGTGCAGGGCACGGTGCTGGCAGTGGAGCTCAACGCACTGATCATCGAGACCACTGATGGACAGACAATGCCAATCCAACTTGGCCCTGAACACTTTTGGGCGGCCCAGGGCTTTGTCATTGAAGCTGGAGCCGAGGTGCAAGTCACCGGCTTCTATGAGGACGAGGTCAGCTTTAGCGCCGGACAGGTCACGCTCCTAGACACGAGCGAGATCCTTAGCTTGCGCGACGCTGACGGCCGGCCCCTGTGGAGTGGCGGGGCGGGCAATGGTGGAAGCGGTGACGCTGGCAATGACGGGGACGGTAGTATTGGTTATCGCGGCGGACGATAAGCACTGATCCGAATACCGAGTGCTGGGGCGCAAGAGGTGAATATCCCCTTGTGCCCCGGCACTCTATCTCCAAGGTCATGAACAGACGCGAATTTATCATTGGCTCGACGGCCGCCTTGTTGATCGCAGCAGGCGGGGGCAGCTATGTTTTTAGCAGTTGCCCGCTGGACACGGAAGGAACCGGTCTTTGCACCGGCCCGTGCTCCGCTTTTGTTGATTTTGACGGTGACGGCTTCTGTGACCGGCTACCACCCCCCGCTCAGGTTCAAGTCGGTCAAGTTCGCGAGGTCAGTGACACACACCCTATCTACGAGCGAGCCTGTCCCTACGGCCTAGTCGACGATCCGTATCCCGGCGAGTGCAATCTATACATAGACACCGATGGCGATGGGATATGCGACCTCTCACAAGAGCGTCGCGCCGCAGCCCCAGATGCAGAGGAGGCCTCTCTGCCAGGACCAGACGTTGCCGGCGAGCCAGCGTCACGGCCCTCACTGGCCGCTGCGACCATCTTGACCGCCTGCCCTCTTGGGCTGGTCAACGATCCGTACCCTGGTGAATGCCGGCGCTACGTAGACAATAACGGCAACAGGATTTGCGACCTCTCAGAACCACCTCTGATAGCTAGTGGAGAGATCGACACCTTGCCGGCACCGTCCCCACTTCCTGCACCCGCCCCCGGTGTGACACCTACCGCCCGGCCGCCGACCGCCTGCCCCTACGGACTGGTGAACGATCCATATCCTGGTGAGTGCCGCAGCTATGTGGACAACAACAGCAACGGCATCTGCGACCTTTCTGAACCCTCACTCATAGCCAGCGGTGCGGTGGCGCTTGCCTTAACAAGCACGTCAGGCCTCTCTGCCAGGACCAGACGTTCCCGGCGAGCCAGCGTCACAACCCTCACCGGCCGCTGTGACCATCTTGACCGCCTGCCCTCTTGGGCTGGTTAACGATCCGTACCCTGGTGAATGCCGGCTCTACCTAGACAACAACGGCAACAGGATTTGCGACCTCTCAGAACCAGCTCTGATAGCCAGTGGAGAGATCGACATCTTGCCGGCACCATCCCCACATCCTGCACCCGCCCCCGGTGTGACACCTACCGCCCGGCCGCAGACCGCCTGCCCCTACGGACTGGTGAACGATCCATATCCTGGTGAGTGCCGCAGCTATGTTGACAACAACAGCATCTGCGACCTTTCTGAACCCTCACTCATAGCCAGCGGTGAGGTGGCGATTGCCTCAACAAGCACGTCAGGACGCTCTGGCAGCGTGGGCGGACAGCAACGGCGGCGGCGCAGCAATACGGACGATTAGCACTTGGCAATCGATAGCTCTTCCTGCGAAAGGAAATTCAGGTTAGGACGGCTGCAAAAGCCAAGTTGTTCTGGTACAGGTACTTGTGAGAATCAAAAAGTTTTTCTTCCCGATCATCTTGCTCATCATCTTTCTTGGCGTCATCGTCCTGGGCATGGCGGCCGGCTACTGGGAGACCAAAGGTGATGGCTGCCGGCATCGAACCGAATCGCAAATCCCGAACCTAGCCCTGGTTCAAACATTGGACATTTCTGAAAGCGGCGAGTCACCATGGCAACCATGAGAAAGACCCGGCCAACCCAATCTCGGGCCCAGAGACTCAAGATCGTCACGCTGCGGCGGTTCATCCAGTCCGCTTTTGTGGGCTTTGCCCTCTATGTGGGAACCAGACATCTGTGGACCGAAAGCGCCAGCCTTGATGCTTATTGCCCCCTTGGCGGCGTCGAGGCTCTCTTTCAGTTCATCACCAACGGAGTGTTCCTCCGCAAACTGCATCCCTCCAACATGGTGGTGCTGGCGGCGACGCTGGCGACCGCACTACTGATGGGCCGCGCTTTTTGTGGCTGGATTTGCCCGTTGGGAGCGGTGCAGGAATGGCTGGCCCGCCTGGCTCAAAAGATCACCGGCGGCCGCCGCAAGGGCTGGCTCCCTCTCAAGCTGCCGGCCGCGCTCGACCGGCCGCTCCGCTATCTCAAATACGGCGTCCTGGGATGGCTGCTCTGGGGCAGCGTCAGCGCGGTGGTGCCCCCACTGGAGCCTTTCTGTCCCTACAAAACCCTCTTTCACTTCGAGTTGGATTCTGCCCTGGCATGGAGCGTGCTCTTTATCATCCTCGCTGGATCGCTGCTGGTAGAGCGGTTCTGGTGCAAGTATCTTTGCCCGCTGGGAGCTCTATTGGCCATCTTTAACAAGATCTCTCCCCTCCGCGTTCACACCGCAGACGCCTGCGTGGATTGTGGCCGGTGCGGGACCACCTGTGGGATGGGTATCAACGAACGATCAGAAAACATCCGTAGCCTGGAGTGCATCCGCTGTCTGGACTGCCTGGACGCTTGCAGGCGGCCGGAAGCGATCGATATCAGGGCATTCTGATTGACCCCCAGGTATCCACACTTCACATGGTTTCCCGCTCAATGTGACTCCGCTTGGCTGCCAGCGCGCGGATCTATCCTGACAATTTCCCTACACCTCATTCATGATTCCTTAACAAGTGCTCATTATACTCACAATCAGTATCTGAGAAGCAGCCAGAGAGAGTAGATGAGAAAATCCGGACAGGGAGCAGCATCATCCAATAGCCAGTTCAACCATGGCCTGACCGATCGCAAGACCGGTCAGGATCGCCATCTTACCAGGGAGAGGGTCATGTTTCGGAGAAAGAGCTTCTGGACCATCTTGATTGTCATTCTGATTGCAGCCGGTGGAGGCGGAGGGTATTACTACTACCACAACGTCTACCTGCCAGAACAAGAACCGGCCGAACCCACCATTCAAACCGCCAAGGTGCGCCGGGGCGATCTCGTCGTAAGCGCCAGCGGAGCCGGCACCCTCGTGCCGGCCTCGGAGATTGAGCTCTCCTTCCCCGGCAACGGCCTGCTGACCGAGCTCAACGTGCAGATAGGAGATATTGTGCGGGCCGGCGATGTGCTCGCCAAGCAGGACGACACCGGCGCCCGCAAGGCAGTCGCGGCGGCCGAATTACAGATACTCCAGGCGGAAATCGCGTTGAACTCCGCGCAAGACACCTCGGCCGCCGAAGACGCCGTGGGCCTGGCCGAATCCAACTTGGCAGCCGCACAACTCAAGCTGGATGAAATACTCAACTGGGAGCCAGACCCACAAGAGATCGAGCAAGCCCAAGCTAGCTTGCAGGCAGCCCAAGCCGATTACGATGCGGTGGTAGACCGCGATTCACGTGTATGGGACACCACTGCTTCCGCCCGCGTCAACCTGGAGCAGGCTGAGACATCCCTGGAAGCGGCCCAGGCCGCCTACAATGTTGCCTTTGACCCAGCCCGCGAATGGGAGCTTTCCGACCCCAGAATGTCCTCCAAGTTGGAGAACGAGCGGGACGCAGCGCTGCGGGCGCTGGACAAGGAAGTGGCCG
>WSZX01000349.1 GCA_013139935.1 Ardenticatenales bacterium | reverse complement strand
ACCAGCAGCCGGTGGTGGACCTGACCATGTTGTTGGCCGACGTGGGGTTGGCTACGGTGCTGGTGGTTCTGGCCGCGTTCATGTTGTGGCGCCTGGTGGATCTATTCAAAGGTAAAGGACGTTGGACCGACGAACTGGCTGAAACAGCTCCAAAGGGGCCAACAGAGCGGGCGGTTGAGATCCCGCAGGAGGTGTCCAAATGAAACGTGCGCTGATCCTCTTGTCCGTGGCGGCTCTGCTGGGAACAGGATGCACGTCCACCCTGGCTGAGATGCCCGTGCCGCCGACCATTGACACTGGGGTTGACCCGGACGCCTGGGCGCTGGTGCCGGCCGGCGAGTTCCTCATGGGGCTAACCGAGCATGAGACGCTGGTGGATCATGACTATGAGATCATGGTCACCGACGTGACCAACTCCCAATTCGCCGCCTACCTCAACGAGGCCCTATCCGCCGGCAGGGTCACCATTGCGACCGATCAGGTAGTGGGCCATTATCCCGGCGACGAGTTCCGTGGATACGAACACGAGCAAGAGATCGGCGCCGGAGACTGGCTGCACGTCCCGTTGGACAATGACGGATTGCGATTGGATAGGAGCGGCCAGACCTTTGCCGCCAAGCCGTGGTATGAGAATCACCCCATGGTGCTGGTCACATGGTTCGGCGCCCGGGCCTATTGCGACCATAACGGGTGGCGACTGCCTACCGAGATCGAATGGGAAAAGGCCGCCCGCGGTACCGATGACCGGCCGTTTCCCTGGGGTGATGAGATCGAGCGCAACAGCGCCAATTATTACGCCAGCCGTGACCCATTTGAGAAGACCGTCGGCGACCTGGGCAACACGACGCCGGTCGGCTATTACAACGGCCGGACCTACGACGACTATCAGACACTGGACTCGGCCAGCCCCTATGGCCTGTACGATATGGGGGGCAACGTGTGGCAGTGGACCGGCGACGTCTATCAAGACCAGCACTACCGCTACCTGCGCGGCGGCAGCCGAGCGAATTATGGGGTTGATCTGCGCGTCTGGACTCGCAACAACGCCGGCCCGGACTATGCGAGCCCCAGTGTCGGTTTCCGCTGTGCGCGAGACGGGTAAGGTAGGATCAGGGTTTGACCGTCGAATCGCCTGACACCCAGACCAATGGATTGAGAGTTTAGGACGTGGTGAGCGCGAATCCCATAATCCGCCAGTACTGGTCCCTGACCAAAAGCCTGCAAACCGGGCTACTCTTGATCACAGGCATAGCCGGACACATGAGCGCTCGCTGCCCGGTGCTGGGATGGCGAGCAGTGGCGGGGCTGGCCGGCAGTCTCTTCCTGAGCATCAGCGGCAGCACGGTGCTCAACATGTGGTATGATCGCGACATTGACGCCAAGATGCAGCGCACCTGCCGGCGGCCGCTGCCCTCGGGCAGGGTCAGCCCGCGCGAGGCGCTGACCCTTGGCCTGATGCTCTCTGTACTGGGCGTGGGCTGGGCGCTGTCGATTGACCTGCTTTATGGGGGTATCGTCCTGGTGGGGGTATTCTTTGACGTCGTCGTTTACACCTGTTGGCTCAAGCGCCGCACCGCCTGGTCCATCGTCTGGGGTGGAATCGCCGGCGGCATGCCGGTCCTGGCCGGGCGTGCGCTGGCCACCGGCCGGATTGACTGGGTCGGCGTCATGCTCGCTCTGAGTGTGCTGTTTTGGATACCGACGCATATCCTCACCCACAATATGCGCCACCGCGATGACTATCAGCGCGCCGGTGTCCCTTCCTTTCCCTCAACCTACGGCATCCCGGTGACACGCACCATCATCGCCGTGACCAGCATCTGTGCTGCGCTGGCGATGATCGTGGCTGCTTATGGGATCGGTATCACGATAGGATACCTGCGCTTGATGGCGGTGCTCTCCGGTGGTCTGCTGGCCCTGGCGCTTGGCAGCATGATACGCCCATCTAATCGGGTCAACTTTGGTCTGTTCAAGTACGCCTCAGTCTATATGCTCAGCGCCATGATCCTGGTGATCGCCGAGGGTGTCCGCTGAAAAAGATGACCCCTTTGGACCGGGTCATCCTGTTGATCGCCGGGTTGCTGTTGATCATTGTGGGTTTCGAGGTCCTGGATCGTATTCAGTGTCATCCCGCTCAGCCTCTCCCCGGGGCTGATCCCAGTGTACGTGCCCGCTCTCACGGCCGCCTGCCTGTCCTTTGCCACCCTGGGTCTGGTGGCTGATGCGATCACCCATTACGCCGCGGGCGGCGAGCGTATGTTGACCGGCTGATGCAGTTCTGATCTGCAGCCAGACCGCGTAACCGACGCGCCATCCCCGCGGCGCCAGAGTGCCACTCAAGCCAGGTCCCCTTGAGGTTTTTCGGCCGCCGCCGAGTCGCGCGGGCCGGAACTCCGGCGTCGCAACCGCACCACCACTTTCTGTCAGCCGACCGCCCTACCCTAGCGCCCGTGGCCAACAGGCCAGTTCGTTTTCGGGGGAGGTGCCCGGCGAAGCGGCTCTCAACCGCGCACTTGAGCGATACAGGCATTCGTTGCGGCGCCACCGTGATCGGCCGGCGTCGCGGCAGACCGGCTGTTGAGCGAGACTGAACTCTGCCACGCCCGCGAGGCGGATCGTCACAGCCTTCAAGCCGGGCTCCAAGACCCCTCCCCGGTATGGTGACATACCACTCGCCAGGCCCATGTCCGCCGGAACAGCACGTTATATGATGATGCGATAGGTGGGAGGAGGTATTGATCTGATGACTGTTCCAGCGAGTGATGGTCAACTCGTAGCCTGCCTTCTGGCGGGCGATTTAGAGGCGCTGGGCGTCTTGTATCAGCGCCACAGAACGCCAGTCTACCGAACCGCCCTGGCCGTCACCCGCGATCCATCGGCGGCCGAGGATATCCTCCATGATTGCTTTCTTCG
>WSZX01000288.1 GCA_013139935.1 Ardenticatenales bacterium | reverse complement strand
TGCGGGTCTCTGCCACCCAGGCTGATGCGTCTGCGCCTCTTTGGGCCGGCCGGAGAATAGACAAGCGCGGGTCGGAATGCCATTCCGACCCGAGTGCTCGGCGATCGGGCGAGTCGGAATGCTATTCCAACTCGCCGGCCGCAACTCCAGCGATGCGTGCGAACGCTGCTGGTCCCCAACGGCGCCTTGGAGCAGCGTGCAGAGATCCAAACAGGGAAGGTCAGGTTGACCTGACCGGGGGCGGCGGCGGAGGCTGGTTCAGCACCAGCCAATAGAGCCCCAATTGCCGGAGCGCATCGATGAACTGGTGGAATTCCACCGGTTTGCGGACATAGCTGTTGGCGCCTAGATCATAACTGGCCAGGATATCCTGCTCTTCGTCCGAAGAGGTCAGAACCACCACCGGCAGCCGCCTGGTCAGCTCATCTGCCCGCAGCCGTCGCAGGACCTCCAGCCCATCGAGCTTGGGCAATTTCAGATCCAGCAGGACCACCTGGGGCATGTCGCTGGTGTCGCGGCCGGCATACTTGCCGGCGCCAAACAAATAGTCGAGCGCCTCAGCACCGTCACGAACCACTGTGACCTCGTTCAAGATCTTGTTCTTTCGAAGAGCGCGAAGTGTCAGCAGCTCGTCGTCGGGGTTGTCCTCTACCAGTAGAATCGTCTTCTCGCTCACTGTCCTCCTCCTCTTGCAGCGAGGGTAAAGAAGAATCGCGCGCCCCGTCCCTCTTCTCCTTCAGCCCAGACCCGGCCTCCGTGCCGGAACACGATCCGCTGCACAGTCGCCAGCCCGATGCCGCTGCCCGGGAACTCGGATTCGGCGTGCAGGCGTTGAAAGGGGCCAAAAAGTTTGTCGGAATAGGTCATCGCGAATCCTGCCCCATTGTCGCGCACAAAGTATGCCAGCTCGCCGTCGGCCTCGGCAGTGCCGAACTCAATCCTGGCATGGGCGACCTTGCTGGTGAATTTCCACGCATTGCCCAGCAGGTTCTCCAGCAGCACCCGCAGCAGCCCCGGGTCACCGGTCGCGTCCAATCCGGGTGTGATGGTGAACTCTGCCTTGCGTTCGGGTTCGCCCTGTTGCAGCTCGGCCGCAATCGCCTGGGCCAGAGCGCTGAGGTCGACCGGCTCCCGAGACATCTCGGAACGCGTCAGGCGAGAGAGATTGAGCAGATCATCAATCAGCTTTGCCATTCTCCGGCCGGCCTGGCGCACTCGCCGCAGGTAGTCTCGGCCGGTATCATCCAGAACATCGGCATAGTCCTCAAGCAGCGCCTCGCTAAAACCGCTCATACTACGAAGGGGGGAGCGCAGGTCGTGAGAGACAGAATAGGAAAAAGCGGCTAGTTCCCGATTGACGGCCGCCAGTTCAGCGGTCCGTTCAGCCACCCGCTGTTCAAGCTGGGAGGCGTGACTCCGAATCTGCTCGTACAGCCGGGTGTTGGCGAGTGCAACGGCAAGCTGGTCAGCCACCGTATGCAGAGTAGACACATCATCCTGCGAAAACGCGTCACAATCCGTGCTCTGCACATCCAACACCCCAACGACCATTCCCTTCAACTCGATGGGGACCGCCAGTTCCGATCTCGTCCGAGTCTCCTCTACCAGAACGACATAACGGTCATCCAGACGCACATCGGGTACCAACAGTGGCTCGCCGCTGGCCGCCACCCAACCGGCGATCCCCTCTGATCCGACACGCAGTCGAACCTGCCCCGCCAGACTCTTGGCGGAGGGGAGCAGGCTGGCGCGGACGACCACATGGTCGCCATCCACCAGCAGGATGGTGACATTGTAAAAACCAAACATTTCGCCGATCAGGTCGACAGCCTGGTCGAGCAGTTCGTCCCGCTCCAGGATTGCGGTCGTCCTTTGGCCCATGCGAGCGATGAGCTCCATCCGATTCGCCCTCTCCCGCAGCGAGTTCTCAGCTCGCTTGCGCTCGGTGACGTCCGTAAAGACAGCGATGCTGCCGACAAAGCGGCCATCCTCGATACGTGGCCGGCCGTTGACCTCGGCGCTGATCCTCTGGCCATCCTGGCAGAGGAGCTCGAGTTCATAGCGGTCAGCCTCGCCACGGGAGCGACGTTCGTCAGCCTCCTGAACGATAGATCGTTGATCCATCGGGAGAACGCTTGCGCCAAGCCGGCCGATCAGCTCCTCCGGCCGGCATCCTAGCAGTGCACCCATGGCCGGGTTCACAAAAGTGAAACGGCCCTCCGCGTCCTGCACCACGATTCCCTCGGCCATGTTCTGGACAATGTCCTCGTTGAACTCTTTCAGGCGCCGCAGTTCCTCTTCTGCCCGCATCCGCTCTGCTATCTCCTGCTGCGCAGTGTCATAGAGCCGGGCGTTCTCCACGGCGGTAGCCGCTGACGCGGCCAGCGGCTCCAGCAGCGCCAGGTGAGAAGCGTCAAACCGGCCTACGCTCTCATCCAGCACCTGCAACACCCCGATCACACCCTCCTTGATCTTGAGCGGCACGCTCAGGATGGAGCGGATCGTCATCCCGATTTGCTGACCGACCGCATCGACATGGCGGCTGTCCTGCCGCACGTCCGGCACTAGCAGGCTTTCACCATGACGAGCGACCCAGCCGACGATTCCCTCTCCGGGCGACAGGCGCCAGCCGCGGACCTCTTCTCTCTGAGGACCGGTAACCTGCCGGCATACAAGCTCGCCAGTGGAACGATCGACGAGCCAGATCGAACAGGCGATCGCGCCCAGCAGGCGCCGAACCTCCTCCAGCACCGTATCCAGTACCTGGTTCACGTCAAGGGAAGAATTGAGCGTCCGGCCAGCACGATTGAGCAGCCCCAGTTCGCGGTTGCGCTGCTGGAGCGCATGCTCTACCTGCTTGCGCGCGGTGATGTCCCGAACGAACACGAGGTCGGCCGGTTCTCCCTGATAGGTGATACGGCCGGTATTGATCGCGGCAAGCAGTTGGCCGTCCTGGCGGTTCAGAACGGTCTCGTGCACCGGAATCGGCGCTTGTTCCGTAGCGGACACCTCGGAGTTGCTCCGCGCTCGGTCAAGCTCCTCGGGGTCAAGGTGCGCGGCAATCGGCGCGCCGACAAGCTCCTCCGCGCTCTGGTGTCCAACGAGTTCCGCCATGCGCTTGTTGGCATACCTGATCACTCTGTCCTGGACGATGATGATCCCGTCAATGCCTTGCTCCACCAGTTGGCGATGCTTTTGCTCGCTCTCTTGCAGCGCTTCCCTGGTGGACGCAGCTTTGATCACATCGCCGATGAGCAAGTACGTCATCAAAAGGACGATTCCCATGAAAGCATACTCGGACAGATAGACAAAGCGATAAAGGCCGCCCGTCACGGCCGCATCGTTTGTCACGCCGGCGACCAAGACCATGACGGTGAAGAACAGAGGCGCTGCCCTGCCCCGCTGGCCGGTACGGTAGAAACGGAACGCTATCCACAAGCAGTAGACAAAGAACGCCAGGGTCAGGGCGGCCTGGACAATCGTCAGAGGGCCCGGCTCGACTCCATAGTAGGTGATCCCCACGCCAAACGGGAGGCTGAGCTCCTTGATGGAAGGCTGATCGCTCAGCCAGGTCAGTCCGCTCCGGTCCAAGAGCCCGATGATGGCTGCCAACAGGAAACAGGCAGAGAACAGATGAGCCCCTCTTCTGGACCGGTAGGAGGTGAAATCAACCACGAACCAGACCAAGGCGACGCACGTGAGGGCAAGGATGATCGCCTGGCCGCGCTGCCAGTGGACCCCTTCGGCCGGAGACGAGGCGCTATATAGGCCAGCGGCGCACAGGTCGTAGAAGGCAATCGCCAGCGCCGTCAGAGCAAAGGTCAGATTCTCACGCTGCCGCGCCTGGCGGTAGTAGAGGGCAAGATGGCTCAGCCCGACGTAGAAGGTAACGCCGGCCATCACGATAGGTGGCACAGATGCGATGTTCACCGATCTCCATCCCAAGCGCTCATCACGTCAAGCATACCTCCAGTGCCCCAATCTGGCAAACCGAGCGTCGCGGGTGATCTCGGACCATGCCGTTGTTGCCGGCACCGAAAGAGCGTTTGGGGAATGTGAGAGTCGCTGCGCCCCCCCCGCCCCTGTCACCCTCGTAGCCGTCCAGCCGCGTCAAGGACGCAGCGCTCCTGCCAGGGTGTCCGAACTCGGGTTCCAGCTTGTCGCCTCCCCTGGAAGACGGTATAGTACCCGTCGAACACATTGGCACCACTGGTGACGATCAGCGTGCGCTGACCAAGACACCGATAGAGGTCCGCGCCACTCAGCGTTTCGTCCCGGGAATGGTGACCCGGGTGCGCCACGCTGGACAGGGCCAGACAGAGAGACAGGGGAGAGCGATCCGGAGAATGGGAAAGATGCCCACACTGAAAGAGTATCACAAGCCAACCGAGGTCTCGGCCGCGCTGACGTTGCTCCAGCGCCAGAGCCCACCCACGGTACTCCTCGCCGGCGGCACCTGGCTCACCCCACGCCTGGGCAAGGAGATCCAGGCCGGCGCGGTAGTGGATCTGAGCGGGCTGGGGCTAGACGGCATTGAGCGCGATCCCGACACCCTCCGCCTGGGGCCGATGGCGACCCTGGCCGAGGTAACCAGAGACGATACCTGCCGCTCGCTGGCCAGCGGCATTCTGGCCCGAACCGCCAAGCGGGACG
>WSZX01000282.1 GCA_013139935.1 Ardenticatenales bacterium | reverse complement strand
CGCCGAGATAGGTATGACCAGACGAGGAAAGTAGACCTTTGTGATGAGGTTGGCACTCGCCACCAGACTGGAAGACGACTGGGCCAACCCGTTGGCAAAGAAGGTCCACGGCACCAGAGCCGCGTAGCTGAAAATGGGATAGGGGATGCCATCCGACGGTATCTTGGCAAGTCGGCCGAAGAACAGGCTAAAGACAATCATGGTGAAGAAAGGCTGGATGATAGCCCAGGCCGCGCCCAATACCGTCTGCTTGTAGCGCACTTTGATGTCGCGCCACGTCAAAAAGTACAGCAACTCCCGGTATTCCCACAGGTCGCGCAGGTTGAGTGAAATCCAACCTCGCGAAGGGCGAATGAACGTCACAGGCAATTCTCCCAGTGGGGGGTAGCCACCAACTCCCGGCTTTTCCCGCTGCGGCATGGTCTTTTCCTGCACCGCCGTCATCGAATCACCTCACTCCAACCTTTTTCATCACCTGCCGTCCCGATGCGCACGCGCATTCTATGCCCAGCCCTGCGCCCGATTCCAGGGATCCGTATGTCGCACTCTCACTCAGCAAGCCTTGACGCAGGTCCCACCAAGATCGGCACCAGGCACGCTACGCACGTCATGCATCGGCCGGCGCACAAACCCCGTCACCGCCCCGACCATCGTATCGTGCATCTCCTCTTTGCGGCCGATGCGGCCTGTCCTGATAGGGCGCAGCCTATGCCGAAGGGCATGTCCTGATGAGGCGCAGCCCATGCCGAAGGGCGCGTCCTGAGCAGAGCCGAAGGGTACCGCTTGGACAAGCTCTCAACGCGAATAGCAGTGTCGCTCATCTGTGTCCCGTTTGCGCTGATATCTCCAATCCTCACGCCGGCACCAGGTTCTCAAGACGCACTTTGCCCTCAGCGATTCCCGCCAGAGTCTCAGAGGCATCCAAGACCTCGAGGCCCACAACCTGCTCTTCCGGGCCGATATTGACTGCCACCCGGTCGTTGAGGCGGATAACCGCGCACTCGACTGGCCCTTCCACGAATCGGATATACAGCGCATCTACTGATGGGTCGTAACTGATTTTCATCATATCCCCTCTCAGAAGTAGAAAGCATACACCGTGACGACGACCAGTCTGTCTGCCTCTGTGGCAACAACCGGCGCCACCTGTTTGATCCTGTATGGTCGGCCGCACCAAACCCCATCAAACTGGAAGTTCTTGCGAAACAAGGCTCTGTTCTTACGGGCGGGTTCTGCCTGACCTTCGCGGATAGCAGCGGTCACCTCAGCCTGCTCGACTCCGCGCTCCAGCATCTGCTGTTGAGCATGATGACTAATCTCAATAGGGAGATCATTCATTGCTCGCAACCACCGTCCTCAAAGCGGGAAAGGGGACGCGAGTCGTGGATCGGCCGGCGCACAAACCTGGTCACCGCCCCGACCATCGTATCGTGCATCTCCTCCTTGCGGCCGATGCGGCCTGTCGTCCTGAGCTTGGTCGAAGGATACCGCTTGGATAGGTTCTCGACGCGAACGGCAACGTCGCTCATTCTGTCTCTTCTCCAGAGAGCGAGATGTGCAGTTCACGCGGAAAGAGACCGAGGACAGCGTCCCAGACCGCCTCCGCTGTGGCCAGCGCCTCCTTTGCTTCCTCAAACGAGATCTCCATCATCTCTGCCGGATAGCGGATCTCCACGGCAAAAGGCGCCAGCGTCTCCGCTCTATCGCGCAGGCGCGCCAGGCGAGGCTCCTCCACCTCGCACAAATCCAGCAAGTAGGTCAGACTGTGAACCCGCTGAAATGGAACGTCTTTCCAGACCAATAGCGCCTTCAATGCTTTCTCGACCGCCTGCTGGCAGTGGAAAGCGGCCGTGTCCAACACCGGTGGCATGTGCCCAATCAGAATCCGCGCCGAGAGCAGATCGCTCCATCCTCTCTGCAGCCATTCCTCAGCTTCATCCAGTCGACGATTCATAGAGCACCCTGCCCCTCTCCCTCGCCACCCGCTCAATGGAACTGGCCCACTGGGAACGACGGTCAAACTCGGCGCGGGTTACCACCTTGACCTCAGCGGGAAAGAAAAGACCGCGCAAAGCACGATAGGCCTTGACCGCTCTCTTGTGGGGAGGCAGCGAAGAACCACTCACGATCACCAGGAGGTCCACATCGCTGTCCTCATCTGGCTGTCCATAGGCGTGTGAACCGTAGAGTACGATCCTTTCGGGCTGCAGTACAGCAACGATGCGCTGGGTGACTTTTTCCAGAACGCTTGGATCCAGCGTTTTCACTCAGGACCTCCACTTCTCCTCAACAAGGCTACCTGCGTTCGCCGGCTGCCTCTGCCAGTTCGCCACGGACAAGCTCCGCCGGTCTGAGAAGCCGTTCACTCACAGGTCAATCCCCTCGTGCTCAATGGACTTGCGCAAGGCCGGCCGGCAACTATCCGGTGCCACCAGGTCCACGTTCATGTCGGGGCTGTTACCGGCGACGGCGGCCACGGCCCGATAGAACTGATCGGCCGGAATCCCCCAGGCGGCCAGGTCAATATCTGACGATGGATTGAACCAGGCACGATGAGCAAGAGAGCCAAAGGCCACTACCCGGCCGGCGCCAAAGGCTTCACGCAGCAAGCGTGCTGCGCCCTGCGCCACCTCCCACGCCCGCCTCCACCGCTCTGTGTCTAGCCACTCATCCGGTTCTCGGTCCGGCCGGTATGCCCGCAACTCCTCAGCAGGCAGGTCCAACGCGGTTCTAGTCATGTTCACTCCCAATGCCCAGGGCGGGTCTGCCGGCCGCCCTCGCCACCCCGGTCGCCACCGCACTGAATCCCCGCTCGCCCCTCTCTGGCACGCTCCGCCGTTCTGCCATCATGCAGCTCGTTCAAACCCTGCCATCTCTGCCGGCCGCAGTTCCCTCGCTGCCGGGCTGTCATACGTATTCCGTTGGCCTGCCGGATCAACCCGGCCACGCGGCCGTCTCTCGATCTGACCGCCTGTCTGGGCTGCCCGGCCCTTTTTCTCGCCGCCTGGTCTCGCTCGTCAGCCGGCCGGCTGCGCCACTCGCTCCGGAACCGGTTCAACCGCTTCCTGCTCTGGCCACACCAGCCGAACCTCTCTTCCCTCAACCCTAACGGTGGGAACCACAGATGGCGGCCCATCTACTACCTGGACTCCTCTCTCGAGGCAGGTCAGGTAGCACACCTCGGCCATGTCGCTGTCACCCTCTATCCGCACCGAATCATACCCCGCCCGTTGTATCTCGTCCAGGTGTCGGCCGGCCGCCGCACGGGTCTCCCGGTACAGGCGCATCGACGCCTGCATAAAAGACCTCGTGAGCCCGGCCTTGATCGCCAGGCCCTGTGGCGTGATCAGGTACCGCAACCGGCGCCGCTGCATCTGCCGCACCTTGATGTACCCCTTGTTGACCATGCGCTTCAGGTACCAGTTCACGCTCCCGATCGCCACCCCCAGGCGCCCGGCAAGATCCGCCTGAGTGATGTCTGGGTTGTGTTCGATCTCCTCCAGTATCCGGAGATCCTGCTCTGCTCGCGAGTCCATCATGGGATATGATTCACGCCGTAAAGTTCAGACGCTGAAATTCAGTAGTTGAATTATGCCCTGCTTTCATCGCAAAGTCAATAGGACTCGGGTGCTATCAAACAGCGGCGTGTGTCAAGTCTGTGTTGCGCGCAGCGGGCAATGGATAGCGGATACCACGGCGCGGCCGTTGATCGGTCAGGGCCTCAAACCGCGCGTACGCGCGGTTCACTGAGATAGAAACAAGCTGTCGTCGCCCGCGCTTTTGACAATCCATGGTGGCCTCCCCGGAGACTAGGTGCTGGATCTGTTGCACATCTCGTACCAGGAAGGTCATTTTGATGCAGGTTCAACGACTTCGTACTTGTCAAATAACAACCTGGCCTTTTGCGGACGCGGAGTGCACCTGATTCCGCATTCAAAGCGGGAAGTTTCTT
>WSZX01000183.1 GCA_013139935.1 Ardenticatenales bacterium | reverse complement strand
CCATGGAGGACGCTAGCTGTCTATGTTGGCTGCTGAATACGATTGTATCCCGCGAGGCCGGCATTTGCCAAACTGCCCGCGCGTTGACCCCCAGATCGATGACCGGGTTGGCCCGGTGTCACCGGGCCAACGGGCTTGGTAGGTGTCTCTTTCCAATCGCCGCAGCCCCTTTCTCAACACCCTCGACTGCCTCAGCATCTCTCGACGGACAGGATGCAGATATTGGTTTGGTTGGTGCCTCAAAGAGGCCGGCCGAGGGTTTGTCAGGGGGGCGGATGTAGGTACAATCCAAAAACAGTGCCCCCAAGGGGGGGTTCCTCCTAAAGGAGTGTCACGCGGTGGAGTGGAAGTAGCGGCCTGCTACCCTGCAGCCTGCGGAAGGAGTCCCCAGCTATAGAGGCTCCCACAGGGAGCTGTGAAGGCTTTGTCCTTTATCCATGGAGGGTGGTCGTTTTTGTCGTTACGCGGATCGCTTCGAGGCGGATTGAATAGGAAGCTGAACAACACCACCATCCGGGCTCGCCTGCTGGTTGGGTTCGTGTTGATGGCCCTCCTACCTGCCATAGGTATTAGCGCAGGCTCCGCGATGGTCGGCTATTATAGCGGGCAGCAGCAGGCATCAGACCGGCTCGAATCAGTGGCCGCGCGGAAAGAGAGTGAAATAGCCGCCTGGACGCAAGCTCTACACTCCGAGATGATGGTGGTGTTGAGCGAGCCGTATGCGCTGGACTGGGCACAGTTGGTATTGGACCTGGCGCAGAACCACCGATATTATGATACCACCAGCGACGCGTTACGAAATCGCTTCCAGGCGTTCTTGCAGCAGATCTGGCAGTTCGAGGAGTTGATTCTGCTGGACAAGCACGGGCGAGTGGTCGTCTCTACCGACCCTGCCCATGAGAGCAGGAGCTATGCCGACCAACCCTTTTTCCAAGAGGGACTGAGCGCACCTCACGAACAGCCGCGGTTTTGCTATTCAAGCCCGGATTCGATCTTTGTGATCAGCAGCGCGCCATTCAACAAGAAGGGGCGGTTTTCGGGGATGATGGTCGGCCGGGCCAATACCGGGGCACTGATCCGCATCCTGGACGAACGAACCGGCCTGGGCGACAGCGGAAAGAGCTACCTGGTTGACCAGGACCATACCTTATGGATCGGTGGCGGGGGCACAATCCCGCCATTGTCGACGGGAAATGTTCACACCAGCGGCCTAGACGCGGCAGTCAAGACACGTTCTGGCGGCTCTGGGATCTATGATGACTATAACGGGGTACGTGTCCTCGGCGTTTATCGCTGGCTGCCCGAACTCCAAATGGCGTTATTGATCGAACAGGACCTTTCTGAAGCCTTTCGCGCCGTCTATACCAGCCTGAGCGTCAACCTGGGCATCGCTCTTGTCACTGTGTTGCTCGCTGCGAGCGCTTCGTTGCTTATCACGCGGAGCATCTCTGTACCGTTGATCAATCTAGCTGAGACTGCTTCCCTGATCGCGGCCGGCGACTTGCAGCAGGTGGCGAGCGTGGAACGAGGGGACGAGATTGGCGCTCTGGCCACCGCATTCAATAGCATGACGGCCCAACTCCGCGATCTGATCGCCAACTTGGAAGAGCGAGTAAGAGAGCGGACCAATGCACTCCGGCAGCGGGCCCTTGAGTTGGAGACCAGCGCCCTGGTCAGCCGCGAAGTGACCTCCATTCTGGACATGGACCAACTCTTGCCCCAGGTGGTCGAATTGATCCGCGCCGCGTTTGGCCATTATCACGTGCACATCTTTCTGGTGGAGGAAGAAACGAACTACCTGGTTCTCCGCGCCAGCAGCGGATTTCCCAGCGCACACCTGCACCGGCTGAGTATCGGCGATCGTAGTCTCAACAGCCGGGCGGTCCAACGAAACGAGGCTGTGATGATCAACGACGTAATGCACGACCCTGATTTCAGAGGCGATGAGCAATTGGCAGAGGTCCGATCGGAACTGGTGGTGCCGTTGCGTATCGGCGACCGGATCATCGGGACGCTGGACGTGCAGGGCGCAGAGGTAGATACCTTTTCTCCGGAAGACGTGCTGGTCATCCAGAGCCTGGGCGACCAAACTGCCATTGCCATTGAGAATGCACGTCATTATCGCCAAGCCCGGCAGGCAGCCACGATGGCCGAACGGCAGCGGTTGGCACGAGAGTTGCATGACTCGCTGATTCAATCTTTGTACAGTCTGACCCTTCTAACGGAAGGAGGCCGCAGACTGGCTGCATCCGGTCGTCTGGAGAGTGCAACCGGCTATTTTACAGATCTTTGGGAGATCGCCCGTCAATCCCTGAAAGAGATGCGCCTCCTGATCTACGAACTGCGGCCGATCGCTTTGGAGAGTGCCGGACTGGTTGGAGCCATACAGCAGCGGCTGGATGCCGTCGAAGGTCGGGCCGGTGTCGAAGCGCGCCTTTTGTTGGATGGCGAGCTGGAATTCCCCCCTCTAGTGGAAGAGGCGCTGTACCGCATTGCCCAGGAGGCGCTCAACAACGCCCTCAAACATGCGGCCGCCACGGTGCTGACGGTGCGGCTTGAAACTCGTGGAGGTCAGATCTCACTTCAGATCCAGGATAACGGTCGGGGCTTTGACCTGGAAGAGGCCCATCAATTCGGTGGCCTGGGCCTGTCCAGTATGCGAGAGCGGGCAGAGCAGATGGGTGGTGAGCTGACAATCCAGACAAATCCGGAAAACGGCACAGTGGTTCAGGTCACGGTGGAGGTACCCGATGAATGAAACAAGCCAGATTCGCGTGTTGATCGCTGACGATCACCCTTTGGTGCGCAAGGGCTTGAGCACCCTATTCGCCACTGAGCCCGGAATCAAGCTGGTGGGCGAAGCCAAGGATGGCGTGGAGGTGGTTGCGATGGCCCGCTCGCTGCAACCAGACGTGATTCTTCTTGACCTGGTGATGCCCCGCAAGAGCGGAATCGAAGCAATCAATGAGATCATGGGCGAGAACCCTGACGCACGAATCTTGATTCTAACGAGCTTTAGCGAGGACGATCAGGTCTTTCCGGCTATCACAGCCGGCGCCCTTGGCTACCTACTAAAGGACACCACACACAGGGAATTGCTTAAAGCAATCAGGGAAGTCCATAGCGGCCAATCATCTCTTCACCCCTCGATTGCTCGAAAACTGGTGCGCCAAATCAGCCAGCCACCAGACCTCCCTCGCACGGCCGAGCCCTTGACCCCAAGAGAGGTCGACGTTCTACAACTGGTGGCACAAGGTCATTCCAACCGGGAAATCGCTGAATCGTTGACGATCAGCGAACGGACGGTCGCCGCCCACCTCCGTGGCATTCTAGGTAAACTCCACCTCGCTAATCGCACTCAGGCCGCCCTGTACGCGCTCAAAGAAGGCATAGTCAGTCTCGACGATATCTGATGCGCTAGGCAAAACAGCCTACCCCTCTCGTCATTATCAAGTAGTCAAGGTCGCTCCAAGAGCGGCCTTTATGATTACCTGGATCTGTCAGTTCAACCGATGCGAAAAACGACTCGGGCCTCTAGAATATACTCAGTACTTGTTCAGAAGCAACTTGGCCTTCCTGCGGACGTTTTGCACAGTGTACAGTGCACCTGATTCCGCATTCAAAGCGGGTAGTAGTTTTGCCAAGTGCTCAGGTCGCGGAACGCAAAAGATTGTCAGCTTTCGTCATGGGCGATCATCACTCTGTCTTGGTTCTGGCGAGGTCCGGCCAGTTGCTGGAGGGTCTTCAGATACTGCTGCGGGCAACGCCGTCTATGGAATTACTCGGCTGCCTGGTGGATGGAGAGTTAACAGCCGAAATGCTCCAAAGCGGCGCGCCGGATGTCCTGCTGATTGATGACGCCATTTTGGGGGAGGACATCCACACCGCTCTGGGGCAGATCACCGACGCATGGCCGGGTACCCGGTACATCGTCCTGGCCGAGGACGTTGAAAGGAAGCAGATCATCGATTCAATCGGGACCATCGAAACGCTGCTGAAAGGCTCCCCGGCCGAACACTTTTTCAAAGCCATTCTGGGCAGCGGGAATAGGGACGTGAAAGGGATGTGACAGCATCGAGTAGAGAGGCACCTGCTGAACCGAGATTGTTGAGCGCTCTTTTGACAGAATAGGAGGATAAAGATGAAACGCAGAGAACTACTCGTCAGCATACTGTTAACCGTGATGTTGCTTTCGGCCTGCGCCGCGCCGGAAGCGGAGGTGATTGAGAAAGAGGCGACCAAAGTCGTAGAGGTGGAAGAGGTGGTCACCGCCACGCCGGAGCCGGAAGCGGAGGTGATTGGGAAAGAGGCGACGAAAGTCGTGGAGGTGGAAGAGGTCGGCACCGCCACGCCAGAGCCGGAAGCGGCCCCGGCCGTGGGCGCCAAGCTGGTCATGGCCTGTGTCGGCGAGCCAGATACATTGGATATTCAGAGGTCGAGACTCTTTGCGTCGCAAGGGATACTCGACCTGATAGGCGCCACCCTGGTCACCAGAGACCCGTGGACCAATGAGATCATTCCCTACCTGGCGGAGAGCTGGTCGGTATCAGAGGATGGCTTGACGTTGGAGTTCATCTTGAGAGACGACGTCAAGTTCCACGACGGCACCCCGCTGACCGCCCACGAGTACGCCTGGACCATGCAGCGCGCGATGGACCCCGAGTTTCTGTCGCCAGTCACCGGTGCTATTCTGAGCCCGGTCGCTGGAGTTGAGGCAGTGGACGACTATACCCTGCGGTTCACTCTGTGGGCACCCAGTTATCCATTGATCGATGGCTTGACGACGCCGTTTTTTGTGCCCATGCACCCGGAATACACCCAAGAAATGGGATACGATTATGGGCGGCACCCGATAGGTGTGGGGCCATATATCTTCAAAGAGTGGGTAGCTCGCGACAGAATCGTCCTCGAGCGGAACCCGGACTTTACCTGGGGACCGGCCTACACCCAAGGCCACCCGCCCTACATCGAGACGATCGAAATCCGCTTTATCCAAGAAGAGCTCACGGTGTTTGCCGGCCTTGAAACTGGGGAGATCGATCTTGCCTGGTTGAGCTATCAGGACGCAGAACGCATCCCGGAGATGGGAGAGTATCAGCTCGTCGAATCAACCCCACAGGGTACGGGAGAAATGATCTTTCTTAACAACAGCAGGCCCCCGTTTGATGACGTCCGGGTGCGACAGGCACTCAACCTGGCGGTGGATCGGGATGCATTGGTTGAGATCATCCTGCACGGATACGGCGCTCCCAGCGACGGCCCCGTGACGCCTGCCGTGTACGGCTACTGGTCCGGGGCAGAGGATATTGGCTACAGCTTTGACCTGGAGAAAGCCAAGGCGCTCTTGGCTGACGCAGGCTGGGCCGGCCAGGATGGCGACGGGATCCTAGAAAAGGATGGGGAGCCGCTGGCGCTAACTTTGCTGGTATTCCCCATGCCGTCCTCAATTCTGTCGGGTGAGTTGCTCCAGGAAATGTACCAGCGTTTAGGGGTGGAGATCAAGGTAGTGGAGGTGGACCTGGGCAGCCAACTCTTTTCTGGCAGATATGGGATGGCGATCGCCTCTGTGACTGCCCACAATACCGATCTGCTTTTCGGCATGTTCCACACCAGCATGCTTGAAGCGGTCAACTACAGCAGGGTCAGCGATCCTATCCTGGACGCGATTCTGGAAAGGATTCACCATTCAAAAGATGCCGAGACCTTCCTCGCGGCGTCCGCCGAGGCACAACGATACATCATAGAGCAGGCCAATGGTGTCTTCCTTTACAGGTCTCTCTCACAGGCTGCCTTGAGCAACGAGGTGCAGGGTGCTATCATCTCGCCCATCAGCGGGAGAATCGAGCTATATGACGCCTACATGGAGGCCGCCGTGCCGTAGCAATGGTGGACCAGAGAGAAGAGTATCGAGATTGGTGAGCGTGGTGAGCGTAGGCTTCCCACGCTCACCCATTTGGTGTGTTACGAGTGAACGGAGTATGTTCACCATCTTTGGTGCTTGCCATGGGAATGGGGTTCTCACCGGCAACGGCGAGGATTATGTTGATCCTCACACCAAGGTCTGGTATCTGCATTGATCCAGCACGACGAGCGCCGGATGGTAGGCTTCGCGCCTGGTGCTTGGGTTTGTCCTTTCGAGGTACGCTCGACCCCCACAATGTAATCACCGAAATCCTCGGCGTTCAGGTTGGCACCACGCTGGTCAAAGGGGATGGTAAGCTTGAGGTGGGCCGTGGAGCCGTACGCACGGGCGTCACGGCCATCTTTCCCAGAGGAAAGGGAGCCTCGGGGTCCTGTTTGGGCCGGCACTCATGCCCTGCACGGCATCTTTGCTGTGATCGCCGAGCAGATGGAGGACGGTGAACGGTGACCGGCGTCGGCTTTGGCCACTTTGAGGCCGAGGACCACAAGGGCCGGC
>WSZX01000299.1 GCA_013139935.1 Ardenticatenales bacterium | reverse complement strand
TTTTGCTTGTGGTGACCCGCAATACCCTGATGGTCAACCAGGCCGAGGGACAACTCGTCGTCTGGGTCAGCGACATCAACGGAGGGCCGGTTGCGGACCTGGATATTCGGGTGTATGCGCGCGACGGTGAGCTGATCGCCAGCGGCCGGGCGGACGAGAACGGGATCTATCAAATCGAGATGGACCGCGACCCGCAGCCGCTCATCGTGGTGGCGCGAGATGGTGACGACATCACCGCCAGCGGTCTCAGCAACGAGTGGCGCACCGGATCGGTCGGGTGGTACGGCTGGTGGCAGCCGGAGCCCACCGGTCAACAGTACGCGGCCCATGTGTATACCGATCGGCCGATCTATCGACCCGGGCAGACTCTCTATTTCAAGGCGATAATCCGGCAGGATGACGATGCCATCCTCGATCTCTTCCCGGCCGGCGCTCCGGTCACCGCCCGTATCCGTGACGCCCGCAACAATCTAGTGCAGACCTTTGAACTCACCAGCAATGACTTTGGCGCTGTCAACGGGTCCTTTCAACTGGCTGAGGGGGCGATGCTGGGCAGCTATGCGGTAGAGATCCTGGTGGAAGGTGAGAGCCACCGCCAAACCTTCAAGGTCGAGGACTATCGCAAGCCGGATTATCAGGTCAACGTCGTGACCGACGCGGAACGATACGTGGTTGGCGATACGGTCGAGGTGACGGTGGACAGCAGTTACTTTTTCGGCGAACCGGTGCCCAACGCCGATCTCGTGGTCCGGAAGTTTGTTCTCGGTGAGACCGAGTGGTGGATGGATCTGGATGATGATTACCTCTGGTACTCGAGCCACGAATCGGCCATCAGCGCTCGGACCGACGCCGAAGGCCGATTTGCCTTGACGCTGGAGGCCGAGATGGGGTACTATGCCCGCAATGTCAACTGGCGCAGCAGCCTGGAGCGGGCCACCTGGGCGGTTGAGGTGACGGTGGACGACGGCAGCCATCAGACCGTCAGCGGGTTTGCCGTGTACCAGGTCTATAACGCAGCCGAGAGGATCCGGCTCGACACCGGCGGCTATGTGCACCCGCCCGGCCGATCGTTTCCGGTAGAGGTCGAGGTGTTCACCCTCGACGACCTGGCGGTGGGCGGGCGTGCTCTGGACCTGGAACTCTTGCGCTATAGCCGGGAGAGTCGCGAATACTCTATCGTGATCCAGTCGATCGACGTGACCACCGGAGCGGACGGCCGGGCTCGCGTTCCCTTTACGATCGCTGAACCCGGCTACTATCTGCTCGCCCTGAGCGGTACGGACCGCCGGGGGAACAAGCTAGAGTGGACGAGCTGGCTGTATGCTTACGATGATTTCTGTGCCCGGTGGTACGGCCGGGACACGGACGTCAGTATCGACGCCGAGCGCGACAGCTATCAGCCGGGCGACACCGCCCGGCTCCTCATCGAGTCTACCTTTAGCGGTCCGGCTCTGCTCACGTTTGAGCGCGGAACCATGCGCCGCCAGCAGCTCATCGAGTTGACCGCGCCGCTTACCCTCATAGAGGCCTCCATCCAGGCCGACGATGCGCCCAACGTCTTTGTCGCCGTCTATGCCTGGCGGGAAGAAGACACCTCCATCGGCGAATCCACCTGGGTGAGCATGCCGGGCAGCCGGCTGCACACCGCCAGCGTGGAGCTGGTTGTGCCGGTGACCGGCAAGGTTCTGAACGTCACCATCTTGCCCGACAAGAAAACCTACTCCCCTCGCGCCGAGGCGGCCGTGACCGTGCGGGTCACCAATGCCCGCGGCGAGCCGGTCTCGGCCGAGGTGTCGCTGGCGATGGTCGACGAGGCGATCTTCAGCCTCAGCGATGATCTGTCGGGCCCGATCTTTGACGCCTTTTACCACCGCCGCGAGAGGGTGGTCCGCAGCTACAACTCGATGGCCCCCATTCGGGACCTGGGCGGACGTGGAATGGGTGGCGGGGGTGGCGGTGACGTGGCCGCCAACCCGCGCAGCGACTTTCCGGATACGGCCGAATGGTTCCCGGTGCTGCATACTGACGCCAACGGCGAGGCGACCGTGACCTTTGTCATGCCCGACAGCCTCACCAGTTGGCGATTGACCGCCAAGGCTACTACGGCCGATACGCAGGTGGGCGAGACCTTTGTCAACGTCATTAGCCGGCAAGAGATCGTGGTCCGGCCCATCCTGCCGCGGGTTCTGACCGCCGGCGACCGGGTAGAGTTGTTCGCCATCGTCCACAACTATGGCGACACGCGCCAGGAGATTGATGTCTCTATTCACCTTCCCGA
Source organism: Ardenticatenales bacterium (assembly GCA_013139935.1). Taxonomy (GTDB): domain Bacteria; phylum Chloroflexota; class Anaerolineae; order Promineifilales; family UBA4811; genus GLR113. The sequence continues at coordinate 442 of WSZX01000299.1, read as the reverse complement.
GCCCTACTTGACGGCGGCCGGCCCCATCACGCAGACGATCTCGCTGGCGCCGGGCGAGCTGGGGATCGTTGCCTGGCGGGCCCTGCCGGTACAGGCCGGGGAAGCAGAGATCACTGTCCGGGCGGATGTGGGAGATGAGACCAGGGATGCGGTGCGACTGACGCTCCCGATCCGGCCGTTGGCGGTTCCCGAAGTGACCAGCCAGGTGGGCCAGTTCAGCAGCGAACTGGCTACCGCTATCCTCATGCCGGAAGAGGCGTTGGGGATGAGCAGCGTCAGGATCGAACTGAGCCGTTCGATTGCCGGCAGCCTGCTCGAGGGGTTGGATTACCTCACCGGCTTTCCCTATGGCTGCGTAGAGCAGACCATGAGCCGCGCACTGCCCAACGCGGTCGTGGGCCGAGCCCTGTTCCAACTGGGCGTGGGTGATCCCACCCTGCTA
>WSZX01000283.1 GCA_013139935.1 Ardenticatenales bacterium | reverse complement strand
GACGATCATATCTTGCTCGGGGTGCGATGCCAGATTGCTGTCCGATTACGGATTTGCAGGTGCCTGGTGCAGTATTGAGCGCCAATCACGCTGGTTCTCCCGATGCAGGGAATGAATTCGAGTCAGTTTGAAGATCTTGCAGGCCATTATTCGCTGTTCCGATTGAGTATGCAATCGCCCTCTGTGAAATGGGCCCGGAGTCGAGGCGTCCTGCCGAGGCCCGCGCCGGCCGCCACGGCCGATCATTGACAGCCGGCCGGGATGAACAGGGCGGGAGAGTTGCACGGTGATTGAGTTTCCAGACACCTCGCTGTCTCTCGTTGACGCCAACCTTTACACCGGTCGAACTTGTGTTAGACTTTTTTTACTGTGAACAAGGCAATCATTACTCTGGAACTGGACAAGATACTGGAGCAACTGGCCGGGTATGCTTCCTTTTCGGCCGGGGCGGAACTGGCGCGTGCCTTGCGGCCGGCGGCTCAACCTGACGTTGCCCAACGATGGATCGCCGAGACGAGCGAGAGCCGCCTGCTGCTGACCGTCAAACCGGGCGCCAGTATTGGCGGGGCGCGCGACGTGCGCCAGATGGCCGCCAGGGCCACTCGGGGCGTCACCCTGCTTCCCCAGGATCTGCTCCAGGTGCGCCAGACCCTTGTCGCGGCCGCCCGGCTTAAGAAGACGATCCTGGGGGGAGACCACGAGTTCCCCCTGCTGGCGCAGATGGCGCGCGGGCTCACCGAGTGTCCGGCTTTGACGCAGGCCATCGACCGTGCCCTGGATGACCAGGGAGCGGTGCTGGACGGGGCTAGCCCCAAGCTCGCCCGGCTGCGGCGGGAAATGCGCCTGGTTCGGGATCGGATTCACGAAAAGCTGCAGCGACTCCTCGGTTCCAATTCTGCCCAATATCTGCAAGAGCCAATCGTCAGCCAGCGGGGCGGGCGGTGGGTGGTCCCGCTGCAATCCAGCTTCAAGGGGCGGATCAGGGGAGTTGTCCACGACCAGTCCTCCAGCGGAGCCACTCTGTGGCTGGAACCGCTCAACACGGTGGATCTCAACAACGACTACCGCCAGGCGCTCTTGCGTGAGGAGGAAGAGGTGCAGCGCATCCTGGCCGAACTCTCGGCTCATGTGGCAGACGAGGCGGACTCGATCCGGTGGACCGTGGAATCCCTGGCGCTGCTCGATCTGGCGTTCGCCAAGGCCGGATACGCCGAGGCCACCGGTGCGGTAGCGCCGGAACTGGTCCCCTTTGGACCCGGGGACGCGGGGTCACAACGGGGCGCTGCCACCGGGATTGGCGCGGGGTCACGGGATGAGATCACGGTTAGCACCCATCCTGGCTCTACTCTGCGGCTGATCCAGGCTCGCCATCCTCTGATTGATCCGGCAACGGTGGTCCCCATCGACGTGGAACTGGACGACGAGACGTACATTGTGGTGATCACCGGACCCAACACGGGTGGCAAGACCGTCTCGCTTAAGACGGTGGGATTGCTGGCGCTGATGGCCCAATCGGGCCTGCATCTTCCCTGTGATCGAGCGGTCCTGTCGGTCTTTGAGACCATCTTTGCCGACATTGGAGACGAGCAGTCCATTGAGCAGAGCCTATCTACCTTTTCCGGTCACATGACGAACGTGGTGGAGATTCTGGGCCGGGCGGACGGGCGCAGCCTGGTGGTTCTGGACGAACTGGGCGCCGGCACCGATCCTACTGAGGGGTCGGCGTTGGCCCGCGCGATCTTGACCGTTCTGCGGGACAGAGGGGTGACCACGTTTGTGGCTACGCATTACCCCGAACTCAAGCTGTATGGTCATGGCACACCCGGTGTCACCAACGCCAGCGTCGAGTTTGACCTGGATACGCTGGCGCCGACCTTTAGGCTGCGCATCGGGCTGGCGGGTCGCTCCAACGCTTTCGCCATAGCGGCTCGCCTGGGGTTGGATCAGGCGACCATTGACGAGGCTCGGGCGCTGATCTCTGACTCGCGAGACCGAGCTGACGATCTGCTCGACTCGATTCACAAAGCCATGGATGAGGCCGAGGCCGAGGCGACGGCCGCCACCCGGTCGCGGACCGAAGCGGACGATCTTCGGGATGAGTTACGACAACGGCTGCGGCAGATTGACCTGGAACGGCTGCGGGTTCTGCAGGATGCCCGGATTCAGGCTGAGGCCGAGACGAGGGATTTCCGGGAAGAACTGCGACGGCTGCGGCGTGAATTGAGCGCGGCCGGCAAGCCGCTCACCGAGATTCGCCGGCTTCGGCAAGAGGTGGAAAGAGTCGAGGCTGAGGTCATGCCCGAACCCGAGCCGCTCCCGGTGGTGGGCGGTATTGAGGATGAAAGGTCCGGGCGGCCGTTGCAGATTGGTGACACGGTCTGGGTCAAGTCGCTGGCGGTGGAGGGAACGGTGCTCTCGCTAGGTGGGGCGCAGGCCGAAGTGCAGATCGGCCGGCTGCGTACCCGTGCTTCTCAGGAGGAACTGGAATGGCGGCCGAGCGCGCCCGCGCCGCCGGCCCGCGACCTACCGCGCTCAATGGCCAGGCAGGCTGTCACTGCCAAACTGGAACTGGACATGCGCGGCGAGCGAGTGGAGGGGGCGCTGGGGAGGCTAGATGGTTTTCTGGACTCGGCCCTGTTGTCCAACGTGCCCTGGGTACGCATCATACACGGCAAAGGGACCGGTCGGTTGCGTTCGGCCGTGCGAGAGGCGCTCAAAAGCCATCCACACGTGCAGCGGATCGAGGACGGCAAGGACGGCGAAGGGGGGTGGGGGGTAACGGTGGCGCACCTGGTGTGCGACTAGGTACTTGTTCAAAAACAACTTGGCCTTTTGTGGCCCCGGAGTGCACCTGATTCACCATCCAAAACGAGAAGTTATTTCTTAACAAGTGCTAGGACGCCGGCGCCCGCACTACTAGCCGCCCAGGATCGTCCGGGCAATGAGCTCGGTGCCACCCCATAGCGGCAGGCTGAGGATCGGAACGATCCGATCCAGGAAGAGGATGCCCAGCAGGATCATTCCGCCGTGGGGCTCGATCCGATCGAGGAAACGGACCACGTCGTAGGTCCACCGCGCCCGGTTGTTGACCAAGAGCCCGCGCAGGATTCGATTTCCATCCAACGGGCCGACGGGGATGAGATTGAATAGAGCGAGCGCGATATTGATATAGACGGCCGTTACCAGCGTTCCTTCCGGACTGACCAGGAACCCGAAAAGCAGTACCCCGCCCATTCCGACGCGAACCGATTGCTTGAGAGTCTCCTCGTTCTGCCACCAGGGATCGCTCACGCCAGGGTCCACCACGCGCCAAGAAAAGTCGCCATACGAACCGGGTTTCGCGGAAGCGGAAGCGCGCTGGCGATACCATAGGTAGAGCAAGCCTCCACCGGCCGCCAGCGTTGCCCCTCCGGCCAGGACCGTGAGCAGCCGGCTGGCAGTGACGACCGCGGAAGGCAAGATCGGGAATCCGGCTGCGACCGCGCGAGCCAGGGCTCCGGCGATCAAGGCTTGAACCAGGTTGCTGAGCGGCCCCGCGCCGGAGGTGATTGCCATCCCGAGCGGCGGGTTCTTGCGGAAATTGGCGGGTACGACCGGGACCGGTCGCCCCCAGCCAATGCCGACGCCGGCCACCGCGGTGAATAAGATCATCATCGTGCCGATGGGGTCCAGGTGGGCCAGCGGGTCCAGCGTGACCCGGCCCCGGTAGCGGGCGGTCGGATCCCCCAGATAGTTGGCCGTCCACGCGTGGGCAAACTCGTGCACACTGAGTGCCAGGAGAACCAGCGTGACGCCGGTGAAAAGGGCGGTGATGGCGCTCATCCGTCTCTGGTTTCGACTGGCGCGGCCGGAGGGATGTCAGACCCCCTGTCTGCCATGGCCTTGTGCATCGCCGCGGCCGTCGCCGTGATGTGAGCCGGGTTGCTGCCACAGCAAGAGCCCACCACCCGGGCGCCCAGCGCGATGAATTCGGACACATGCTCGCCGAAATCGGAAGGTTCCATGTCATACACCGTCTGGTCTCCCACCAACCTCGGCATGCCTGCATTCGGCTTGGCGATGAGAGGAGCATCGGGCAAGACTTGGCGCATCTGTCTAAGGACCGGCTCGATGACATCTATTCCATCGCCGCAATTTGCTCCGATGGCGGCGAGTCCCATGGGCCATAGCTCCTCGGCCGCCTGGCTCGCCCGGATCCCCATCATGGTGCGGCCTCGGGGTCCAAAACTGAGCGAGCAAAAGACCGGCAGGTCGGTAGCTTCTCTGGCGCCCGCAACCGCGGCTCGCGCTTCTTCCAGATCCATCATTGTCTCTATCCAGATCAGGTCCGCGCCACCTTCTGCGAGCGCGCGGGCTTGCTCCGAGAAGGTCTCTACCGCCTCTGCAAAAGTCAGTTTGCCCAGGGGGGCCATCAGTGCGCCGGTTGGGCCGATATCACCGGCGATATACGCCCGCCCGCCGGCCGCTCTGCGAGCCAGAGCGGCCGCAGAGCGGCTGAACTCGGGCGCGCGATCACCATATCCCACCAACCCCAGCTTGATCCGGCTTCCCCCGAAAGAGTTGGTCAGGATGATCTGCGATCCGGCGTCCAGATACGCGTCATGGAGTGCAAGAATCTGCTCTGGTCGCTCAATGTTCCATACCTCGGGCGGAGTGCCTGATGGCAGCCCGGCTGCCATGAGAAGCGTGCCGGTGGCTCCATCAGCCACCAGGATATCGCCGGCCAGTAGGCGTTCGCGCAGATCGGTGCTCATATGGACCATGTCTCCTTGCTCATTCGGGTTGTGGGAGCCAGGCAATTGTAGAGACAATCCCATGGTGAGTCAAGCAGGGTGTAGAAAAACAAGTGAGGCGCCGGCCCTCTGCCTCTCTCCCGTCACCTCCCCATCTTCCCTGCCACCCCACACGAACCCCATACGTGTTTCTACGCCCCAGGCCGCGAACGGGCAAAGAAATGCGGACCTGGCGTCCATGACGCTCTGCGGAGGCGCCCCCTGCGCGCTTGGGTGTCCCCAACCTGCCACATTGAGAGTTGCTGGCGATTGCGGGCGGGGCTAGACCTGACCCTGCCGTGTGTTATAATCTCGGCCGGCACGCGGCTGGGTAATCAGCAAGTTGATCGATAGGTGCCCCAACTCCTGACACACGATGGCAAAGACGGTACCCGAGATTCACCTGGATGACATGGTGCGTTTGCGCAAGCCACACCCATGCGGCGGCTATGAGTGGCGCATAGTCCGGCTGGGCACCGACATTGGACTCGTGTGCACGACCTGCGGCCGGCGGGTGCTGCTGCAGCGCGGAAAGTTCAATAAGCGACTCAAGACCATTATCACACGGGCTTCGACGCACGGTACGGATTCCGGGGATGCCCCTGCGGCCGGTGGCAAAGAGGGATGATTCATCTATTGGGCGGGCTCTACCTCCTGGCGGCCCTGGGGCTGGCGGTCTATGGACTGACGGGGTTCCTCACACTCTGGCTCTATCTGCGGCACCAGCATGACTCTGTCCCTCACCCGGGCCCGTTGCAGGTCACCGGCGCGCCGCGTATCACCGTACAGTTGCCGGTCTACAATGAACCGCTGGTTATCGAGCGGCTGATCGATGCCGCCGTGGCGCTGGACTATCCGCTCGACCGGCTGCACATCCAGGTGCTGGATGATTCCACCGATGGAACAACGGCGCTGGCGGCCGAGCGGGTGGCTCATCACCAGGCCACGGGGGTCGATATCGAGTTGATCCACCGGCCGGCGAGGGACGGCTTCAAGGCGGGAGCGCTTCAGGTTGGGCTGCAGCGAGCCAGGGGAGAGTTCATCGCCGTGTTTGACGCCGATTTCCTTCCCCAGCCGGCTTTTCTGGGGCAGACTATTCCCCATTTTCTGAGCAACCCCGATCTGGGGATGGTACAGACCCGTTGGGGGCACCTGAACGCTGACTATACGCTCCTCACCCGGGCTCAGGCGATCTCGCTGGACAAGCACTTTGCCATTGAACAACTGGTGCGGCACCGGGCAGACCTATTCCCGAAATTCAACGGTTCGGCCGGGGTGTGGCGCGCCGAGTGCGCCCGCGCCGCCGGGGGATGGAAGGCCGACACTGTGTGCGAAGACCTGGACCTGAGCACCCGTGCGCAGTTGAAGGGCTGGCGCTTTCTTTTTCTGCATGACGTCATCTCTCCGGCCGAGCTGCCCCCACAGATGACCGCCTTCAAAGCCCAACAGGCGCGCTGGGCAAAGGGATCGCTCCAGTGTGTAGGGAAATACTGGCGCCCGATCCTTGCCAGCCGGCGCCATTCTCTCTTGGCCCGCGTTTATGCGCTCATCTCCATGACCGGCTACCTGGCGCACCCGTTGATGTTGGGGTTGCTGTTGCTGCTGCCCCCTCTGCTGTATTGGGGATATGGCTTTTCTTCCCTGCTACCCTGGCTAGGCCTTGCCGGGCTTGGGCAACCGCTGCTCTTTCTCATTTCGCAACGGGCGCTCTATCCGAACTGGCTGCGGCGAACGGTTGCTGGCTTGCCTGCATTGGCGCTGGTGGCGGTGGGATTGGCTCCCGGTAACAGTTGGTCTATCTGGGAAGCGATCACCCGGCGCTCTCACGAGTTCCACCGAACGCCCAAGTTCGACCTGCTGCCCGCTCCCGGATCGGGTTGGACTTCAGAGTTGGCGGTAGGAGCCTTTCGGGTTCCCTTTAGCCCGCTGATCCTTGGAGAACTAGGA
>WSZX01000184.1 GCA_013139935.1 Ardenticatenales bacterium | reverse complement strand
AAAGCGCACCAGTCATCGTCCAGTTTTGTCCCGTTGGTCTGAATCGAGTAGGCGACCCTCTGCCCCGGTCTCTTGAACTTTTCCGCATACTCGACCGAGCGTCTGAAAAAGTCCAACCCCATCAGAGTCGGTTCGCCCCCTTGCCACGCGACGGTCACTTCCGGCACGCGATGGCTTTCCAAAAACTGCTTGATGAAGATTTCCAACAGGTCATCCGCCATGCGAAAGCGGCTGCCAGGATAAAGCATCTCTTTCGAGAGGAAGAAGCAATACTTGCAATCCAGGTTGCACACCGCGCCTGTCGGTTTCACCAGAAGGTGAAAGGCTGGCGGCGTGCTGTTCTCAGGAATTGTCATCTGGAATCCTGTTTCGCACCGCTGCAACCATTGCCTGCCCGGTGCGGTAATCCAACTGGCGCGGCTCGTACTCCTCGTTCTCTCTCTGGCGGGTCATGCCGGTGTATTCCCAGGTGGCCTCTCGGGCGTCGAGCCGCCACGGGCGGCGCTCCCAGTAATAGCCCCGGAACGGGTCGAGGGTATGGTTCATCCAGTCGAGGATCCTATCGTGCAGGCGGTCGCGTATGGCGGCGTGCGCTTCGGAGTCAATCAGATTGATCATCTCTTCGGGGTCTTTTTCCAGGTCGTACAATTCGTCTGTCACCAGCAGGTTGATCACCAGCTTGAAGCGGCCATCGAAACAGGCGCGTATCGGCTGAAAGCCCCCAAAAGCATCGTGATACACCCCGTAGCGGCCAAACTCCATAAAGATAGCGTCGTTTGTCTTTTTCGCCGGATCGAGGATAGTCTCCAACATACTTTGGCCTTCCAGGGATTTCGGGACGGCCAACCCCATGGCGTCCATGACTGTTGGGACGAGATCAATATGTGATACCGGGTGGCTGCACGCTGCTCCTTCCGGCGAGCGGCCCGGCCAGCGCACGATGAAGGGGATGCGAGCGATCTCGTCGTACATGGCGGGGCCCTTGTTGTTGATGCTGTGGGAAGCTAGCATGTCGCCGTGGTCGGAGGTGTAGATGACCAGGGCATTGGGCGCGTATTCGTCAATGGCCGCAATGACCCGGCCGATTTCAGAATCCACGAAGGAATTGCAGCCCAAAAATTCAGCCGGCGTGATTTCCAGGGCGTCTTTGTCCTCGGAACGGCTCTCGCCGGCCCACACCCGCTGGTGTTCCGGTTTGCCTTCCAGCGTATCCCAGATGTTCCGGCTCTTGGGAAACTTGTACCCCTGGTACATTTCGGAATAAGGCATGGGGCAGACGCAGGGACCATGAGGCTCGTCGAATGACACCGCCAGGAAAAAGTCATCCTCGGCGTGCCGGGAGAGAAAGTCAATCGCCCGGTTGGAACAGCGATGGGCGAAGGTGAAATCCTCCGTCAGATTCGGGTCCCGGTTGATTTCCGGCGAGCGGGAGCGGACACGGTCTTCCGGGGAAAGCTCCTCGAGGTAGTTCCGCATGTCGTACCAATAGTCGGGGTCCCACCCGTCGGGGCAGCGGCCCAGGCCAAAGTAGTCGCTACCGTCCAGGTGCCACTTGCCGATGTAGGCGGTGTGGATGCCATTGTCCCGCAATCGCTGGCCGATGGTTTTGACATTGTCGCCCAGGGGAATGCAATTGCCCCAACTCCCCGCAGAGTGCGGCCACAATCCGGTGAACAGGGCGGCCCGCGCCGGGCCGCATACGGGCTGGCAGGTGTAAGCTCTATCGAAACGGATGCCCTGCGCGGCCAGCTCGTCGAGGCTGGGGGTTTGCATATCTGGGTTTCCGTAGCAACCGAGCATGTCGGTTCTTTGGGTGTCGGTCATGAGGAAAATGATTTGTCGCTGCATATTCATGTGTCCTCCCCCTCATTTGTCCTCGTGTGATGTATCATCCATGCGGAAATCGAAGCCCTCCGGTACAGGGAATTCGCAGCGGACCCTGGCGCGGAGAGCATCGTCGAGGGGGATGCTCTCTCGCACGCTCAACCGCCGGGCGTGCAGGTCGAACCAGAGGTCGGAGAGCGATACTTCGCCCTCGCGTATGTCGGCGATGACGACCTGATCGGCAAAAAACTGTTCGACAATTTCATATTCGCCTGCGTCCAAAGCGGCCTGCGCTTCCAGCAAGCGGATGCGGCCCTCGAAGCGGAGCGACTCGGGCAACTTGTCCAGAAGGGCCAGCCATTCGCCTGGACGCCCCGCTTCGATCAGGGCGCGGCCACATTCGACAGCCAGCGGCATGAGGGTGGGCGCCATACGCCAGGCGGCGACGTACAACTGGACTGCATCGTCGAACTGCTCGTCCTCCAGGGCAAGCACCGCCAGGTTCCGCATGGCCCACGGCGTCCTGGCCTGGACCAGCGACAACTCCCAGGCACACCGCGCTCCCTCGCTGTCTCTGGCGTAATGCCGCAAGATGCCCAGGTGCAGCCAGGCCAGCCAGTTTGTCCCGCGTCCGGCGTGGAGCGCTTCTTCGAGCATCGCCCGCCACTCGGCCTGGACTAGGTAACCGCGGGGCGCTTTGTCCGGATCGGTCGCCGGCATTGCGCCATCGCGGAGCAATCCGAGCCAAGGCGTCTGCGCTTCGCTCAGCGATTCATCGTCGAAAACCAGTGCCTCGGAGCAGAACGACAGCTCGCCGGCAGCCTCACGGCGGATGCGCTCCAGCGCGCCCCAGCCTGAACCGAGCTGAAGCATCTCCGCAGGCGTCTTGTCGGCGAATTCGGCGCCGCGCTCGAACTCGGCGTCCAGGGCGGCGCGGGAGATTAGCTTGCCGAGCGCACCTTCGACAGCCTGGCGCGCCTGCCCCCACTCGGCGCCATGAACCACACCCGGATCGGCTTCCATCAAGCCGTAGGCCTCCAGCCACGACCACTCGGCCCCGGCCGGCATTGGCAGGTGCTCCATTTGCGTCCGCGCCAGGCCGGCCTGTATCTCGATATAGTCACCGCCGGCCGGCGAAAGGAACCGCTGCCACTCTCGCCCTCCCCGGCCCCTTCCCCAGAGAAAGAGCTTTCTGCCTTTCAGCCGGGGGGTCGAGGTCTCCACCAACCCCTTTCCTTCTCCGTCCAGCGCCGCGATCCAGGGGCGACGGCCGTCGGGAACGTGGAAAAAATAGTCGGCAGAGTGATCGACGTTGGTAGAGTAGGAGTAATCAACCCCCTCGAATTGGGGAACGGGGATTCGGATCAGCCCGCTGCCTTTGTACCCAAACCGGTAAGCCGATTCCGCCGGGACAACAACGCGCGTATCTGTGCTCTCCGGCGCGGCGATGTTGGACCACCAGTACATCGGGACCTCGTGGCTGTGCGGGTTGATGATGCGCACCCGCACCAGCAAAACTGGCGATTCATCGGGCAAGTAGGCGTCGATCTGGAACGGCACTCCACGAAAACGCTCGTACTCGTACAGGCGTAGGATCGGCGTGCCGCCCGACCCATCCACGCGGGCGGCGAACAGCGGGGCACAGGTAATGGGGGAATGGCCGATGGTGCCGATATTCCACTCGACGCCTCCCGCGAACCAGGCATTTCGCAGTGCCAGGTTTCCCGGCTGGAAGACAGGGTTTACGTACAAGAGTTCCCGGCAGGAAGGCTTGTGCACCAACGACCAGAGGCGCCCGCCTAGCTCGAGGAGAAAGGTGGCTCGCAAGATCTCGTTCTCAAGGACCGCCACCCGGAACTCCCTCGGGAATAGCTGGCGAGTGTAGCCGTCTTGCATGGTGTATGGCAGCGCATTCGAGAGACGACCATAGGCCATGTTGCGCAGCATCTCCCCGGGGATGCCTGGAGCGCTTTCCACAGCGTGCAAATCCCTTCCTGACGCCAGAGGGGGAAGTGGATTCTCGGGTCCTAGATCTGCAGACGGCATGGTCCAGGTTTCGATTCGCAGTTCACTCATGATGAGTTGGGATCCTCACTAGGGCTTTGCGTTTGCCCGCGCCTTCGTCTCTTTGACCATCTGGCGCCAATACTTGCTCAGGAACGGTGGGTTCGTCATGCTGTCGAGTATGTAGGATCGAGTGGCACGGTCAAGATCCAGGACCGCCGTAATCATCTC
>WSZX01000040.1 GCA_013139935.1 Ardenticatenales bacterium | reverse complement strand
CACCGATAGGGTAGTGGGGATCTCTGCCATGGTCGGGCTCATGATGCTGGTGGGTATCGTCGTTACCAACGCCATCATCCTCATTGATCGCGTGCGGATAAACCGCAAGGACCGGGCGATGGGTATCTACGATGCGCTGATCGAGGCCGGCCGAACCCGGCTGCGCCCCATCCTGATGACCGCCATTGCCGCCATTCTGGCCCTGGTTCCGTTGGCCCTGGGTCTTACCGAAGGGGCGCTCATTGCTTCCGAATTGGCGACCGTCGTGATCGGCGGGTTGATGGTCAGTACCTTGCTGACTCTGTTGGTCGTGCCCGTCGTATACAGCCTCGTGGAGAGCGCGCTGCGGCGACTGCGGCGGGCGTAGCAACACCCGGAGGCGGCCGGCCCATAGCTGAGGCCGATCCGTCCTTTGCGCTCAAGCGCGGCCGGCGCCGGTTGATTATACCGGCGCCGGCCGCCTTTCCTCATCGCCAAGGGGAATTTCGGCCTCCAGCTTCCTGCGATCGCTCCACGCAGCCTCTCACTCCGGTCCGGGACGTGGCTGACAGGGGCGAACTGGGGTCACGGCCGGGAAGGGTTTCTACGAGTGGCCAGCGGACGGGACCAAGCAGCATACCAAGCGCCGTGACATAGCGCTTGTCGAAAGGATCAAATGGTTAAAAGGGCGACAGAAAACGGCTGTCTAGAGACACCGGCACGGGAACGCGCTGATGTCCTGGCAAATGGCGGCGCGGTCGGCGCCCGCTTCGTCTTGCGTTTCTGGCTGCCGTTGGCCGTCAGTTGGGCGTTTATGACAATTGGCAGCCCGATCGTCAACGCCATCATTGCCCGAACGGCTGACGCCAAGCTGCAACTGGCCGCCTTTGGCATCGGATTCTCATTAGTGATGGCAGTGCAAAGCCCCATCGTCTCCCTACTTACGGCTAGCGTCAAGCTCGTTCGCAGCCGTTCATCCTACTACTTGCTGCGTCGTTTCATGCTGGGAATGGTGATCGCCTTGACGACGATCATGGTGCTGCTGGGCCACACCTCCCTATTTGATCTTGTCGTCCGGCGACTAGTCGGTGTGCCCGAAGAGATCGCTGTCCTGGTTCGCCCTGTCCTCTGGGGCTTGACCCCTTTTCCAGCGGCCGTCGCCTACCGACGCTTCAGACAGGGGGTGATGATCCAATACGGCTATACTCGGGAGGTATCCTATGGTTCCGCCACCCGGCTCGCTGTAGTTGTGGGCCTATCTCTTCTGGGGCTGATGTGGGGCAAGCTGGATGGGGCTGTGATGGGCGGGATTGTCATGGGAACAGCGATCTCACTGGAGGCGATTCTGGCTCACTTTCTTTCCCGTGCGGCAGTTTGCCAGGTCGAGACGTTGGACGACCCTCCTGATGACCCGCCGCTGACCATGCCAGCGCTGCTGCGATTCTACTGGCCCCTGGCCCTGACGACGATGGTCTGGCTCCTGGCGCCGGCGTTGGTGAACCTCGGACTGGCTCGCGCACCACACCCTGTCGAGTCACTGGCCGCATGGGCCGTGGTCAGCAGCCAGATATCGTTTCTGAGCAGCTTTGGTTTCAGCTACCTGGAAGTGGTGGTGGCACTATTCCACGATCGGCGATCAATCATCACGCTACGCCGTTTTGCCCTGGCGCTAAGCACCGGTGCCCTGGCATTGTTGCTCTTGATCGCCTACACACCCTTGGCGCCTCTCTGGCAGCAAAAGGTCGCCGGCTTGAACAGCGAGTTGGTATCTTATGCTGTCCCGGCGTTGCGCCTGGCAGCTTTGCTTCCGGTGACCGCCGTTCTGTTGAGTTGGCTGCGCGGTATTGTCGTGGCGGTCAAGGCCACCGGCGTCATCGCCCAGGGCGCGGTGATCGATCTGAGCGTCCTACTGTTGGCGCTTTTGATTGGGGCGAAGGGAGGCTGGCTACCCGGTGCGTCATTGGCCGCCGTTGCCCTCACGCTCTCCCGCCTGGCAGATGTGGGCTGGCTTTGGCGCCGGGCTTGGTCGGCACAGCGGCGGATTCTGACCCGCGGCGAGCATCAGGTGTCAGACGCATCTCCTTGCCGCACGAGGACCTGAGGACGAGCGCTTCAGGCTCTGAGATAATCACCGCGGAAGAGAAACTCGTAGCCGAGCTGGAACTGCTGGGCATTCGTTATCTTTCGCGCCAGACACCCTACCGGTCCGACAAGATACGCTCCCCGGAAGCGTTGCTGGCCGACCTGGTCCGGCAACCCAGCGGCCGCGTTCGTGCGGGCGTAATTGCCGTCTTTCTCTCCCATCCCGAGTACGCAAACGCCGTGCCTGCTGCGCTGATGCGGCTGCACCCCCCCCAGAGCGGCTGACTCTCCAGTCGTTCTACCTGGCGGCCGTGTTCCTCCAACCGGAACACGCTCACCGCTTGCGGCCGTTTCTGGCGTCGCGCTGGCGATGATTGCCAGCGCGACCTGAAGCGGCGGCCGAACTGAATCTGCCGGCCAGAGGCACCCCTCGCGAGAGGCTGGTTGCGCTAGGACGCGAACACCGGCGCGTGGCGCAGGCAGCGGCCAAATGGAACCGGTGACTCGGGATGTGTTGCACTCCTTCCTCCAGCGCCTCGGCGAGGGCTGCCCTCGTCGCCAGTGTCCATGCCTCGGCCGTGCTGAGGGGGAGACGGCGACGGCCGGCCGGGAGGATGACGAACCACACAGAGGGGGAAAAAAGGAAAAACTCCGTGCGTGTCCTCAGCGCATAGCGTGCGTGGTAGAATTCTGTGTTGCCTATGACCTGCTGGCGGCGATGATCCCATTCCCCGCCTGAAGGGCTTGAATGATTGCGAAAAGTGGTGTAAAATACGTACAATATGTAATTTACACCTTTCTGCGGAGGTTGCTGTGGAGTACGTCCGACACATTCGCAAGACGGACCTGGCTCGCAACACGCGCCAGGTGATCAACGCTGTGCTGCGCGGCCAAACGGCCGTGGTCGAAAGCCACGGCGAGCCCGAAGTGGCCATCATGGACATTGTGGACTATCGCATCATGCGCGCGGTGATGCACTACCATGCGCAGCGCCCCGAGATTGACGTCAAGGCGGGCCTTTCGGACCGGGAAGCAACTGCGGCTTCCGATCCACAGGAGCGCTTTAACCTGGTGATGCATCATTACCTGGCGGGCGCTATCAGCCTGGCACGCGCGGCCGAACTGCTGCATCTCCCCTGGTTGGACCTGCGCACCCGCTGCCTTCGGTTGGATGTCCCCTTGCGCGCGGCGCCGGCCGACCTGGCGCAGGCCAAAGAAGATGTCCAGGTGGCCGAAGCATGGACCCCAACGCCGCAATAGTCACCCGGCCCGTCCTGCTTGACAATACCGTCCTGACCAACTTTGCCCTTGTAGACAGAGCCGATTTGGTGATGAGCTTGTGGCCCACAACAGCTTGCTCAACTGTGCCAGTTTTGGCCGAGTATAGAACCGGCGCCGCAAGAGGGTTGCTGCCCCCTGATGCCTGGGCCAACCTGCCCCTGGTGATATTGACCGAAAAGGAGTCCGTCTTTGCGGAAAGCCTGCCACCTCGGTTGGGTGCGGGAGAGAGATCCTGCCTTGCTGTTGCCCTCGGCCGGA
>WSZX01000158.1 GCA_013139935.1 Ardenticatenales bacterium | reverse complement strand
CATACTCGCTGCAGGCAGCCAACACGGCTCGTGGGCGCTACAAGGAACAGGAAGCCAGCCACCTTCATTGGGGCATTCATTCATGACGGTGCTGCCGGCTCACATCCCGCGCAACCTGCACAAGATTATCCGCTTTGACTTATTCACCAAGCAGTTGGTGGAGTTCTGCAACGCCGGCGTCATGTACGGCAGACCTCCCTACGAGCCGGCCGTGGTGTGCGGGCAATTCAAATGGAAACAAGGCAATACCCTCATCGAATCACCTACGCGGGAAACCAGGCGACGACCCAGGAGAGCGGATCTGATCCCTTGGGCTGCCTGTTGGCCCTCCCCTGCCCCATGCCGGTCAACTGTTGTCCGGGGGAAGGACGTCATGTGTGCCATCAAGCGATCGGGCATCTACGCAGAGGATGCCGCCTGGCTCAGCTATTCCTCGCTCAAGCGGGCCCTCCGCCGCGTGAATCGGGTATTCCCGGGCTGTTTTCTCGCTGTATCAAGGAGTCAGGCGCGGGTGTCGTGGGTGTATTGGGTGACTGGTTGGGGCTTGCCGTCTTTGGGGCCGGAGTGACTATGCGAATCCCATCGGGGAACGCTCCCATCACATGAGTACACCATTTGGTCTCCTCGTTCAAGCGCTCGGACGGCCTGTGGTGGAGTATGTCTGGTTCCAGTGCTGGGCCGGAAACGCGAGATTGGCCCCGAGTGGAACGTGATGTACAATGCCGCGTGGAAACGGCGACATGGCTGGAATACTCTGCCCGATTGGGGACATCGCAAAGCCCCAGGTTGTCGCGCTCGCGCGCTGGATTGACTCTGTCCGCGGCGTGATCCCAAGTTTCACGCTGTCCCGACCACCATCGGCTGAGCTCCGGCCGGATCAGGTGGATCCATTTGACTACGCAAAGGTCGCTCCGGAGATGGAGCGCCTCGTACTGGAGAATCGCAGCGACCGGGCCCTTTGTCGCTCTGTGCACAAGCGGTGGCAGATGGGTGTCATTCTTAAGGCAGGCATCAAGTCCTTCGGCACTGGTCGAATGATCCCGATCACCCGGCGATAGAGATCCCCTTGATCGGTTCCTAGTGTCAGCTCGGCGGAATTCACGCCTGGAATCCAGTACAGGAGGCCCAATTCTGCCGGCTCAACTGTCCATCAGCCTATCGGCGCATCGATCTATCGGAAAGAAAGGAGGGGCGCGAATATCATGAATCACATGAATCAGACGTCTGCATGGTTGTTGGACGGCCCGCCCTGGGTATCGTATCGAGCGCGGCTGGACCTATTGGGCCAGCCGGAAGATGAACCAACCGTGATTGAGGATCGCCAAGCGATGTTGGCCCATCCGCGGGTCCAGGGCCTACTGGCAGAATTGGCCGAGTGGCCAGGTTCCATTCTCAAGAACCACAAGGATGCCAGTCACCTCCTGCACAAACTGACCTTCGTCGCCGACCTCGGCTTGCGCGCGGGCGACCCCAGCGTGGATCAGGTGATCGAGCGGATTCTGGATCAACAGGCAGCAGAAGGCCCATTCCAGGTTCTGGTCAACATCAACCCCCGCTATGGTGGTACCGGAAAAGACCAATGGGCCTGGATGCTATGTGATGCCCCATTGGTTCTCTATGCCATGCTCAAGTTTGGTTTGGCGAACGACCAGCGAGTCCAATCAGCGGTCCATCACCTGGTCGGTTTGATCCGCGAAAACGGCTGGCCCTGTGCTGTCTCTCCGACGCTGCGCAGGTTCCGGGGGCCCGGCCGCAAAGCAGACCCCTGCCCTTATGCCAACCTGGTAATGCTCAAGACGCTGTCTCAGATACCAGACCTGCGTGACGGCGAGGCCGCCCGAATCGGCGCGGAGACGCTGCTGGGTCTGTGGGAGCAGCGAAAGGAGCGACGTCCGTATCTCTTTGCCATGGGGACTCATTTCGCCAGACTCAAGGCGCCGTTGATCTGGTATGATATCTTGCACGTGGTGGATGTACTAACCCGGTTCTCCTGGCTGCGGCAAGATGCCCGCCTGGAAGAGATGGTGGCCATTGTCAGATCAAAGATGGATGAGCAGGGCCGTTTCACGGCCGAGTCTATCTGGAGAGCCTGGAAAGAATGGGATTTCGGGCAGAAACGCAGCCCGTCGTTCTGGCTGACGCTTCTCGCGCACCGAATCCTACGACGGTTGGATGCATCTTTGATGCATGGCAAATAACCACACGATGCCCGGCAACCAAACCGAGCAACCATCGAGACCGAGTGGAGGACATGGATACGAGCGACTGGAAAGCCCAGCTTAAGGCAGACCCCCTTCCCTGGCTGTTGGAGCCGGACGAGGACAATCCTGGTGTTCGGTATTTCGCCCTGCGGGATCTCTTGAGCCGCTCCCCTGACGACCCCGACGTCACCGATGCACGGGCCGCGGTGATGCGCGCCGGTCCGGTCCCCCCGGCTTTGGATGCCCAACACGTGGATGGCTACTGGGTCAAGCCCGGTCCAGGCTATTCGCCCAAGTACAGGGGCACCCTATGGCAGATCGTCTTCCTGGCGCAGCTTGGGGCCGACGGGCAGGACGATCGGATGCAGAACGCTGTTGAGTACGCCTTTGCCCATGCCCAGACGGAGAACGGGGCCTTTTCCATCAACGGCCGGCCAGGCCATACACTGCCTGTGGGGCAACATGGTACGGGCGCTATTGGAGCTGGGTCACTGGGGGGACCAGCGGTTGGGCCGGGCGATTGACAAGCTGGCCCGGTCCATCACCGGCGACGACTATGGTCGATACTACAAGGGGGGCGTCCAGGCCCCCGGATTCGTTTGCTCCGCGAACTATGGCCTCCCATGCGCCTGGGGCGCGGTGCGCTCCCTGTGGGCGCTGAACCGTGTGCCCAGCGACGGACGCACGCCGGCCGTAGAAGCGGGCATAGACACCTGTACTCAATTCCTCCTTCGCTACGATATCGCGCGCGCCGACTATCCCTACCGCGAGCGTATCAATTCCAGTTGGTTCAAGTTCGGTTATCCGCTGGGCTATGTCACTGACGTGCTGCTCAACCTCGAGGCGCTTGTCGAAGCTGGCTGGGGCGGCGACCCGCGCCTGGGCCAGGCGGTTGATTTGGTGTTGTCCAAACAGGACAAGGACGGGCGCTGGAAACTAGAGTACGGCTACCACGGCAAGATGTGGGCCGACGTGGAGAAGAAAGGCCGGCCCAGCAAGTGGGTCACGCTGCGGGCGCTACGGGTAGTCAAGTGGTACCGAGAATGAAACACTGGAAGGAGAGGCTCGCGGCCGACTCGACCGGATGGCTACTGGAACGCACCAACCCCTCGGTGCGCTATTGGACGCTGATCGATATCCTCGACCGGTCCGACAATGACCCCGAGGTGCAGGACGCCAAGGCAGCCATTGCGCGCCAGCCATCCGTCACGGAGATCTTTGCCCACCAGCACCGCCATGGTCACTGGGGCGACGAGACTACACCCTACACCGCCCGGGGAGCAGCGGGAGTGCTGGGCGTCCTGCACCTGCTGGGCGTGGACCCGGATGAGCGCACGTACACCGGCTGCGACTCGTTCCTCCGCTTCTCGCAGCACGAGGACGGAGGCTTTTCGATGACAAAGCGGCGCCGGAGTGGCATCTTCCCCTGCACCACTGGTCAGCACCTCCCCTTCCTGGTCTACTTTGGCCTGAGAGATGACCCTCGTGTGCGGCGCGCCTTTGCATTCCTCATCGAGGAGATGGCGGCCGGGGACGCTCTCGATTGCGGCCGCTACCAACACCAGGATTGCTTGTGGGGAGCCATCGCCGCTCTCAAGGGACTGGGCGTGCTCCCGGCCGACATGCATTCGCCGCGATCGGAACGCGTCGTGCAGCAACTGTCCAACGCCCTGTTGGACACCGACTATGATTTCGACGGCGAGCACAAGCGTTGGCTGACCTTTGGCGTACCTCGCGCCTGGGACCTGCTCTCTGCGCTGCTCGCTTTGGCTGACCACGGCTACGCCCACGACCTGCGTTTTGCCCCCTTGCTCGAACTCTGCCTGAGACGCCAGGATGAGCAGGGGCGGTGGCGATGCGGCTCCGTCTCGCGAACCTATCCGCTGGAAAAGCGCAACCGGCCCAGCAAATGGGTCACCCTTGACGCGGGACGGCTGCTCAAGCGCATAATGGTCAGTCCCTCTGACTCGATGGGTGCTGAAACAACCAGAGAACGCGACGGGAGCAACACGTCCCCCGGCTCGCGGACAGGAAGAGCACCTTGAAAGCACGAGAAGCAATCGAGCTGGGAGAGCGCATAGCAGCACACATGCAGAGCAGACGGCCAGACGCAGCCTATGCGCTGCTGGCTCCGGTCCTGGCCGAGCGCACCCGATTCCCCATACTGGGACGCATCGGCGAAACCTTTGGCACGGGTCCATTGCCGGCCGTGAACCCCTTTTTGGATCGGATCGCGGCCGGCCGCACCGAAGGAGGTTGGGTCGTCATCGGCGGTGCGCTGCACCAACAGTTGGATCGCGATATGGCGGGTGCTCTGACTCGTTGCCGGGAGTTCGTCCTTCTAGCCGATGTCTGGTATGGCGCGGACATCCTGGGTGAGCGCGTCCCCGGTCCGGCCCTGCTGGCCAGCTTTGAACCGGCGCTGGCTCTGCTGGCAGCCTGGCGCAAAGACGTCAACCGATGGGTGCGCCGCACGGTGGGCGTCGCCGTACACTTTTGGGCCAAGCGCTCACGTGGCGCGCCGGAGCACGTGGCTCAAGCAGAACGGCTGTTGGGCTTTCTGGAACCCATGTTCCCCGAGTGGGAGATGGATGCCGTCAAGGGGGTTGGCTGGGGGCTAAAGACATTGGGGAAGTACTACCCTGCTCTGCTCACCGATTGGCTGGTTCAGCAGGTCGCTGATCGACAACGTCGGCACCGAGCGCTCATGCTGCGCAAAGCCCTCACCTACCTCCCGGACGAGCAACGGGCCCGGGTGACTGGAGACGCACCGCGTGTTCGGTAGGCCGGCCGCTCAGGTAATTTCGGGTCGCGGGCAGTCACGGACAGTGTCTCCACGCAAAGCAGCCCCCCAGTCGCGAAAAGTATGTCACACGAAGGGAGAACGCCTTGACAGACACAACGGGAAAGGCTTGCCTGCTCCCCGGCTTTGAGCATCGCCCCGGCAAGCACTGCGGGTCCACCGCATTGGCCAACGTCATGCGCTACCACGGCCACGACATGAGCGAATCACTCTGTTTTGGCCTGAGTTCGGGATTGGGTTGCGTCTATTTTGAAGATCCGCGTTCCTCGCCCAGCCGAGTGTTCGGGACCCGTGCACTCGCCCTGGAGCACAACTTTTTCCAGAACCTGGGTTTGCCCTTCGAGTGGCACAGCAGTGAGAGCTTTCCCTGGGCCGAGATGCGCACCTGGCTCGATCGAGGCATACCCATCCTGCTGCTCACCGACCTCTATTACCTGCCCCACTATGGCAAAAGCACCCATTTTCCCGGCCACGGTGTGGCGCTGGTCGGCTACTCCAGCGACACTGCGCTCGTTGCCGATACTCACTTTGCCGAGCTGATGCCGGTTCCACTGGACGACCTGGCGGCGGCCATGAAATCTCCCCTGCCGCCCATACCGGTCCGCAATAACTGGCGCGAGATTCTACCATTCGAGTCGCCCGACCTGACCTGGGCCGCGCAACGAGCCCTGATCGCCAACGCACGAGCTATGCTGGAACCGCCAGCAGAGAACATGGGCATCCCGGGGATGCAGCAGGCCACCGCCGGATTGGTCCGCTGGAACCAGGCCGAGGATTGGCCGTGGTGCGCCCGCTTTGGCTACCAGATCATCGAGCGTCGAGGGACAGGAGGAGGCGGATTCCGCCTCATGTACGCCGATTTCCTGGATGAGGTGAGCCCGCTGCTCCCGGTTCTGGTCGGGATGGGCGCCGCCGGCCGGATGCGGGAGATCGCCGCCCTCTGGAGCGACCTGAGCAAACACTTGAAGGGAATCAGCGAGAGCGACTCTCCGGCCGGGTTCGAGCCGGCGGCACTCATCCTGGCCGGTATCGCCGAACTTGAGCAGAGGTTCTATGAGGATATCGTGACATCGTTCCCCCGCTCCGATTGATGAGAAGACGAACAGGATGATTGCAGCAATCTTTGACCTGGATGGCACCCTCTACACCGGCCATATTGGGCAGGGCATCGCCATCCATCACCGCACGCATCGAGTAAAGAGATCTCTGCTCTACTTCTATTTGGCCACCCACCTGCCAATGTGGCCACTCTGGCGCATGGGCATAATACCTGAAGCTACTGCACGCGGCCTATGGGCTCGACACCTCGGCTGGACGGTGCGCGGGTGGACCTGCGAGGAGGCGGCCGCCGCCTTTGTCTGGATTGCCGAGCGATATGTACAACCATTGGTGCGGCCTGACGTCAAGGCCCGGTTGCGTGAGCATCAGGCCGCGGGCCACCGGGTCATCCTGGTCTCCGGCACCCTCGCTCCGCTGTTGGCTGAAATCGGCCGTCTGCTCAACGTGGCAGAGACGGTGGGGACGCCGCTGGTGCTCCGGTCAGGACGCTACACTGGGGGGTGTGAACTTCCCATCTGCCAAGGGACCGGCAAGGTCCTGCGGTTGGAGGCCCATCTG
>WSZX01000141.1 GCA_013139935.1 Ardenticatenales bacterium | reverse complement strand
CCGCTTTCGCTCGCTCAAGTTGTGGTTCGTGATTCGCCATTATGGGGAAAAAGGGCTGCGCCATCACATCCGGCGCCACGTAGAGTTGGCGCAAGCGTTCGCCCGTTGGGTAGAGGCGGACGATCGGTTCGAGCTGGCGGTGCCTCCGCCACTGAACCTGGTCTGTTTCCGGCACCGGGGCGGTGAATCGATCAATGAGCGATTACTGGAGCGACTGAACCGCGACGGCCGGCTTTATCTGACCCACACCCGGTTGGGCGACGAGTACACGCTCCGGTTCAGCATCTGCCAGACCCACACCGAGGAGCGTCACGTTCGCCAGGCATGGGCGCGGATACAAAAGACGGCCGCCATGGTGGAAGCGGAATCCGGTCCGAACCAGGTAGCCTCGTGAACCTGAGGTTCACAGAGAAGCAGGGGCAGTACCTGACCTACATCCACCACTATACGCAAATCAACCGGCGGCCGCCGGCCGAGGCAGACATGCAGAGCTACTTTGGCGTCACCCCGCCTTCTGTGCATCAGATGGTCCTCAGGCTGGAAGCACGGGGCCTGATTAAACGGACGCCGGGCCGCGCGCGGTCGATACGGCTGTTGGTCCACCGGGATGAACTGCCGGACCTGGAGTGAGCCGGCTCGCGTTGCGTCGGGTCGCACCCTGCGCTGCGTTGCGCGGTGGGTCCCGGCCTTGATGAGAGGCTAGAGTGTCGTTGCCACCTCACTTCAAAATCACTTCCGGAATGCTGTGGCTGGGCGCCCTCATTCTGGCCTTGATCGATGTGGGCTTTGTTCCTCTCTTGGCCTGGCGCGTCCAGAGATCGACCCTGCGGAGACTCAAATGGACACTGGTGGCGACCACGGGGCTGTTCTTTTGCGGCTTGTGGGTCTGGGCGCTGGAGAACTACTGGGATACCGTCTACTCTTATCTCTTTCCCGAATGGGCGCGCTGGCTCATTCCTCCTGCCTATGGCCTGCTATTTGCGGCCGTGGGGCTGCTTTTCTGGTGGCTGGCGCTCCGCAGTCCCGGCAATCCAGTGGCAAACTTCTGCCTGTTGGGGGGCCTTTGGGGGATCATCACCCATGCGTGGGCGGTGCAGCGGGGTATCGTGTCCAAACCTCCCCTGCTCCATGCCGTTCAACCGGCCGCCGCACTGGTCGTCGCGGCGTTCGAGTTCATCTTTTACTGGTGCGTCATCCTCAGCCTCGCCTGCGTGCTCAGACGCGGTTGGGAGTGGCGCGGCCAAAGGAGATAGGGAGGAAATGCGAGCGAGCCAACATGTGAGGTGTGAGAAGTTTCCGTGCGTTGGCGTGAACCACGAATGCTACCTCGTTCCGGACGTGGAGTTGGACCCGGCCGCTGTCTCGGTCGTGATGATCTGGGAAGCGGCGCCCGCCGATGGCAGCGATTACTACTATGCGAATGGCGACCCCCTCTTTCTGCAGACCACGCTGCAGGCGTTCAACGACGCCGGCGCGAACGTCTCATCACTGCAGGACATCCTGGATCTGGGGGTCTATATGACCACGGCGATCAAGTGCGGCAAGATCGGGTACGGGATCAAGGCGGCGCCCATCAAAGAGTGCTCGCTGTTGCTGGAAAAGGAGCTGGCGCTGTTCCCGGCGGTAGAGGTGTTCATGCTGATGGGCGACGTAGCGATTCGGGCGATGAACTATATCGCCAGGCGCGCCGGCGAGCCGCGCGTGATCCCGGCCGGATCCACCTACAAGATCCGGGGCATAGAGTACTTTTTTCGGGGGAAGCGGGCCTTTCCTTCTTATCTGCAAGCGGGACCCAGCTTTTTCATCGAAAAGAGCAAACGCAGGATGATTGCGGAGGATATTGCGGCCGCGCTGGCGGTTCGGCGGTGAACCCGGTCGAGGACACACGACGCTCCGGAGCACGTCCAAGGGCAGCGCCGGCGGGTGATCCAGCACCAAAGGAGGGTGTTGAAGAAGGGGTTGCGGCGATGAAGTTTCGTTGACAAACGGGCGGGCGCGGCCTATAATGTCGGTGAGGTGCTATTGATGCTGTCGCACGTTCTGTTTCCGAAGCATCCTTGTACGCAAGCGCTACTGTCGGCCGTGCCCATTCCAGGCCCGACCGCAGACCGCAAGCGCAAACGGACCCCGCTGGAGGGGGACGCGCCCAGTCCGGTCAACCTGCCCAATGGCTGCAACTTGAGGCCCGCTGCCCCGTGGTGATGGACGTCGGCCTGAAATCCGAACCCGGGTTCAAGGACAAAGGCGGTGGGCACTGGGTAGTTTGCTTCCCCGTCCGAGGCCTTGCCGATCTTTTCTGCTAGTGAGAGAAGGCACGTCTCCGGGGTTCGACGTGGCTCAGAGTATGTTCGAAAAGTAGAATAGGAGAGTAAAGTGTTCAATAAAGTGCTGGTTCCCCTGGACGGTTCAGACCTAGCCGAAGCAGTGCTGCCCTACGTGGAGGATATCGGAAAACGGTGCGCCGCCGAGGTCGTCCTCCTTCAGGTGGTCACCACCTCCCGCGAAAGGACGGCAGCCATTTCCCCTCCCCCCGAGAAAGTAGCCATGGGTCCCCTGGCCGACTCGACCGAGCGTATGACCACCGTCATTCATCCCGTATACCGGGAACAGGAAATGGCAAGCATTCGAACCGAGGTTCGGCGGACCCTGGCTGGGGTGAAGAAGCGCCTGATCGAGGCGGGGCTAGAGGTCCGGGTAGAGGTTCTGTTCGGACGCCCGGCAGTGAGGATCGTCGAGTATGCGGAGAAAGAGGGGGTGGACTTGCTCGCCATGGCCACCCATGGACGCACTGGCGTCGGTCGTTGGGTCTTTGGCAGCGTGGCTGAGAAAGTTCTGCGCGCTACTGCGCTTCCCATCTTGTTGATCAGGCCTCCAGGCGCAGACAAACACCGCCGTCCGTCCAGAGCAGACCTCAAGCGGTTAGGGTCTCAGAAAGACTGAGAAGAGAGCTACCAAG
>WSZX01000460.1 GCA_013139935.1 Ardenticatenales bacterium | reverse complement strand
GAGTACACGGACAAGCTCTTTGAACCGCTCTTTACGACCAAGGCGCGGGCATCGGGCCGGGGCTGGCGGTTTCGAGGGATCTGGCGCAAGCCAATGGGGGGAGTGTGCAAGCGGAGAGTGAAGGGGTGCCCGGGAAGGGGAGCACCTTGACCATGCGGCTGCCGATGGCGCCCGCCGCGCGCGGCACGCGCGGCACACGGCGGGTGAGAGGCGAGTCGCGCAGTAGGCCACACGTTTCGCGCTTGATCACATTCCGCAACCCGCGACCGAGAGCAGGCGAACCCCGCCGCCAACGGTAGAAGCGGTTCTTTGAGCGGGGATCTCAGGCGTTTCGTGGGCGGCAGGACAGCGAGACGACCCGGCTCAAGCGGCCGGTTGCTCAACTGGAAGAGAGGCTGGCCAAGAAGGACGAGGTGATGGTACAGGGCAGCACCTCCGGTCACCCAGAAGCACTCGCGTCTGCGGCCCGCTACAGTGCGGCCGGACGCTTACCGCGACCAGACCGCCTCCGGCGGCCGGCTGGCAGACGACAGCCTATCAGGACACACCAGCGAATGCCTATGCGGCGGTATCTGAACTCAACTCTGGATGTGATCAATCTCTTTTCTGTAGATCGTAAACCCTTCTTCAGCGGTGATCAATGGATCCGATTCGACTTCTTCGAAACCACACTTGACATAGTAGTGGAGGTTCTTGGTAGCCCAGGTTGGAGTGCTCAGACGCCAGCTCATCGTTGTTGGATATTCCTCTTCAATGAATCTCCAGGTTTGCTCGCCGACGCCGATATCTTGGTAATCGGGATCAAC
This sequence comes from Ardenticatenales bacterium, assembly GCA_013139935.1. Classification (GTDB taxonomy): domain Bacteria; phylum Chloroflexota; class Anaerolineae; order Promineifilales; family UBA4811; genus GLR113. The sequence goes on along the minus strand of WSZX01000460.1, from coordinate 2,487 downwards.
GAATATTGTTCCCAGAATGTTGTGACCATCAGGAAGGATCCAGACGATAATGCCGCCGATAACCCTTTCCCCGGATATGATCTTGTATCCGATGCTCTCTTTATAGGGAAAAAGCCAGGTCCGAAAGAATTCCCCGTCATCATATCCCGGTGGACCACCACTCTCCTGTCCAAGGTGCTTCTGAGCATCGTCGTCAAATGCCCGTTTCATCACTGGAGCCAATACCTGGATATCTGACTGGTCGATCTCCTGGAACGAAAGCTCAAGATCCTCAAGCTTGTTGCCCATTATGGACCTCCAATGTATTGATGCATTGTCGCCTGTGATTCTCGCCGCCTAGCGCCGCGGCGGATGAGCCGCGAAGCCTCCAAGCATCGCCGCAGTCGCTGGCGAGGAGCTTGGTCCGCTCGTAGGGTCAGCGGATGGCGCCTGACACAATGTCCTGGTCTCCATCGCCTGCCACCTCGAACCGTATCCCTCACACGGCTCGCCGACAGCCTTCTTCCGGTAGCTCGCCGGATTTTTCCCCAACATACAATAGATGATCGGCCGCCCCGTGAAGACTAGGGTCTTGACCAAGCCTGTAGTTCAAGTCGACCCAGGCTTGCCACGCCTCTCCCGTTAGCTCATTCACCTTACCTTCGTGTCCGGCCACAACGCCCTCGCAACCGACAAGGCATAGGGTTCTCAAACCCTGATTCTCCATCAGGGGCACTACTTCCCTAGGGTGAACGTAATAGGCCTTTGTGAACGTTGTTGGCGGCCGATCGTGCACTCCTGTTTCGAGCAGTTGCAGGGCATATTCCTGGTTCCCTACCAGCCATCCAGGTTCTCCGTTAGCCACATACCGAAATGGCGCGAATCTTGTGATGAACGCCGCGAACAGCCGGCCGTGTGGTTCTAGAATGCGTACTGCCTCCTGTATTGCCTGGACTCGTTCGGCGTGGGACAGCAGATGGTACAGCGGCCCCATCAGCAGAACTGCATCAAAACTGGACGAACCAAGCTCTCCCAGGTCCAATGCATTCGCATGAATGAACCCAGACAATGATACTTGAGCTTCTCCCGCTTTCTCCTGAGCCAGTTTCAGGCTTTCCCCCGATATTTCTGCCAAGGTGACAGTGTATCCCTGCCGCGCAAGCTCGATCGAATAGCGGCCGGGCCCTCCGCCGATATCGAGGATAGAGCACGGTGGGCTGGGCAGAAACGCTTCCAACGCTCTTGATGTCACCGCATATTCAGTTCGCTGTTTCTCAAGCCTCCTCCATTCTTCAGGGGCATATTGATCGTAGAAGGGCTCAGCTTCCATTTTATCCCCTCCCCTCTCCGGTTCTGTTGGTTCCCGCAGATTCCGATCAATGGCGCGGCGGACGTGTTTCCATCAAGCGAGAAAGCATCCAATTGACGATCGAAGAAGGATCCGCTTGATAGGAACCGGCGAGCGTCAGCGAGCCGAAGGCTGCCAAACGGCGCCGATAGACGAGGCGCTTTGGGCGCGCAGGGATTCTAGGTCAGATCCGTGCGTGGTGCAAGTCCGGCATTCCAGAGATTTGCATGAGACATCGGCCGAACATGCGCTTGTCGGGCGCGCCCCCTTCGTCACTGCAACCTGACACCTAAACCAAGCTCCACCGGCAACCAGCGTATCCCCTCTCCCCGAGCGGCCAGCACCAGACCCCACCCAAACCCCTCGGTGACCTCTAACTCTGCAGCAAGACAGTGGCGGCCGGATGCCAACACCGGCCTCACAGATTCCATCCCCAACTCTACATCCCCCCGCCCGGCTCGGTCCGCAAAACCCGCAAACGTGTTCTCCCCTCTGTAGATCACTTGACCGTCCAACTCGAGCGAGAGCACATCGCTGAAACCGAACTCGAACGTGATCTCTCCTTCCTCGGAGGTCTCGAAGCATCGAAGCAGGCGAGCCGTTTTCGTTGACACCGGAAGGTAACGGTTCAGGTTGATCACCCCATTTGGCTCGCCAACCACCACACCGCAATCTTTGACAAACCAGGTCTCTACGACGCCTTTGGCTTCACCGGGCGCCTCTACACCCCGAATCTCTAATCTCTCACAGGCCGAAACTCGCAGGTCGGAAAAGTACGCCGGGCGAAAGGTCCACACTCCGAACCGGCCGGCCGCTATCGAATGCGCCAGCCGCTCCACTACCAGCGGCGATTGCCCGTCAACCGATACGGTGGCCCGGATACCAGAGTAATCCACCTTTAGCCGGAACCAGCGGCCCGTCGGCACTTGCGCCTCTCGCTGGTAACCTGGCCCATGATACAACTGCCAGGTGTTCGACCCGTGGAACACCGGGTCATACTGCAACGCATCCCACTCGCCACTGACGTGGGGAACAGCGTAGGCCAACTCAAAGTTCGGGAGGTCCGCAACCCGGAAAGCCACGCCCGGATAGGCTGGCCCATCGGTGCCAATCAACACCTCTATGCCGGCATCCCTCACCCCGCTTTGGGGAGCCAGAGC
>WSZX01000275.1 GCA_013139935.1 Ardenticatenales bacterium | reverse complement strand
GGTTGCCTCGGATGGTGCGCAAGCACAACCGAATGAGATCAGACGGCCGCGCATTGCGCCGGATGGAACCGCTGGCGCCCCCTTGGAGGGTGTGGCGGCGATACCGGCACCTGGTGGGGACTCTTGGAGAGTGAGCCAATGCGGTTGACCGTGCTGCTACCTGCATATCACGAGGAACGCGCAATCAAGCATGTGGTGGCTGGTGTCCGCCACATGTATCCAGACCCAGCCCAGGTTGAGATCCTGGTGGTGGACGACGGCTCGACGGACAAGACCTCGGTGGTAGCGAGCAAGGCTGGTGCTCGCGTGGTGCGCCATCCGTACAACAAGGGCAACGGGGCAGCGATCAAGACCGGCATCCGGGCCGCGCGCGGGGATGTGATTGTGATGATGGACGCCGACGGCCAGCACGATCCACGGGACATCCCTCGCCTATTGGAGCCTCTCGGCAAGGGGTACGACATGGTCGTGGGCGCACGAGGCCGAGGCAGTCAGAGATGGCACCGCCAGCTAGCCAACAGCGTGTACAACATGCTGGCCAGCTACCTGGTCACCTTTCACGTCGAGGACCTCACATCGGGCTTTCGGGCTATCCGGCGCGAGTTGGCTCTGCAGTTCTGCTACCTGTTGCCGAACACGTTCTCATACCCTACGACGCTGACCATGGCAGTCATCAGAGCCGGGCACAGCCTAAGGTATGTTGACATCCAGGCGGCCGAGCGCGTCGGCGAGAGCAAGATCAGGCTCTTTCGAGATGGAGTACGCTTTCTGCTCATCATGACCAAGATCGCTGTGCTCTTCAGCCCGCTCAAAGTCTTTCTGCCTGCGGGGCTGCTGGTCTTCTCGCCAGGTTTTGTGTATGCCATCTACAAGCTGATCATCAATCGTCCCTGGACACTGCCCATCGTCATCTCGGTCAGTGTTGGCACGCTGATAGTGATGATGGGTCTGTTGGCCGAGCAGATTGCCATGCTCCGAATGCAGCACATCGACGAGGGTTGAGCAGTGGCGGCACTCTCGTGTTCTTGAGCCGCATTTCCTTCCTTCTTGATGTTGGCGGACAAGCGACCGCCAGTTTGCAGCCCCCTCCTATCATGACCACTGCTGACGATGCGAGGGGTGATCGATGCGCATGGCCAGTATGTTGGAAAGCCTGCTGGTGGCATGTTGGTATTCCGAATCCAGGAATGGGGAACTGGGAATGAACGAAATGCCTGCCCCCAGCACTACACACGATGTCGGTGTTGTGATCCCTTTGAATACCAAGTATATCTCCCGCAACCCAATCAGTCGCCATTTGATCGCTGGGTTCATGCGTGCGCTGATCGAGCTAGCCGCACTAATACGGCCTCGCACGGCGCTTGATATCGGCTGCGGGGAGGGTTTGGTCATCCGGCAACACCACGTCGTGTGGCAGAACGCCAATTTCTATGGAGTAGACATTGACGTGGAGCTGTTGCAGGTAGCGCGCCAAGTCGCACCCATCGCAAGGTACACCGCCGCTTCCATCTATCGAATGCCCTTTCAAACTGGGGCGTGTGATGTTGTGATTTGCACCGAAGTACTCGAACACATCGACCGCCCAGATGCAGCGCTAGCCGAATGTGAAAGGGTCAGCGGTGGGTACTGCCTGCTGAGCGTGCCCAACGAACCTTGGTGGCGTGTTGCCAACATGATGCGTGCAAGCTATCTGGCACACTGGGGAAACACGCCAGGGCACGTCAATCACTGGAGTGCACGGGAGTTCGTCGAGTTCGCCGACACTCGCTTGGAAATCGTAGACGTTCGACAGCCATTTCCCTGGACCGTGGTCTTGGGGAGGAAACGCCGGTGAGGCCAGAGCCAAGCTCGATGCAAGGAATGCAGCAATCAAAACCAGGACCGGTGCGTAGCTCGGACTCGCTAATTCGCAAGTCGGCTGGGGTTCTCATCGGTCTCGGGCTGCTGGCCTGGCTGCTCTCTCAGGTTGATCTGGAAGACATAACGAACATGATAGCCCAGACCGACTTGAGATGGTTTGCTGTGGGCTGTCTAGCCTATCTGGTCAGCAGTCTTTTCAGGGCCTACCGCTTTGTGCAACTTACGCATTCACCGCTTGAACGCATTTCAGACATGGCTGTTGTGGTTGTGGCAATGAGCCTGGCCAATCAGATCCTACCGGCCCGTCTCGGTGAGCTTTCATATGTGTACCTGGCTCGTCGGACTCAGGGCTTACCAGTCGGCCATGGACTGGCATCTTTGCTATTTGCTCGGCTGTTTGACTTGCTGGCGATTGGGTTGCTCTATTTGCTGGGTGCCCTCTTTCTGCTCGGTCATTTGCCCTCGGAGAACCTGGTCTACATCTGGGCAACTGCGGGCACCACGGCACTTGTAGTTGTGATCATGGCTGCGTTGGCGACGCGGAGCGCCTCTTTGTGCGGTGTCGTCACAGACCTGCTGGAACGCCCGTTGCTGGCCCGACTGCCCGGCCGGTCGAGGTATGTGCGGCTGGTGAAAAACATAGAAAGGAACCTCGGCTGGGGGGGCGGTTCCGTCCGGCAGGGCAATCTATTGCTCACTTCCCTGGCGGTTTGGCTGAGCACCTTTGGCATGCAGTTCTTTGTGCTGCTGAGTCTCAACGTTTCAGTGACGTTTTGGCATACCGTCATT
>WSZX01000295.1 GCA_013139935.1 Ardenticatenales bacterium | reverse complement strand
CACTGCCCTTGTTGGATGAACGACTAGCAGGCGCGGCCCCCTGGGCGCCCATGGGGGAATGGATTCTACAGCCGTAGAAGGATGTTGGACTAGGCGCTGTCAGACCAAACTGAGTGCCGCCTGAGTGGAGATACTGGGGGGTGGTAGGGGCAATGCTCGCTAACACCTCCCTTGATTTTCCCCTTCGACGCGCTACTTTGTACTTGTTCAAAAACAACTTGGGCTTTTGCGGACGTTCTGCACCTGATTCCGCCTTCAAAGCGGGAAGTTGTTTCCTAACAAGTGCTTTGGGAAGAGCGATTGGCCCTCGGGAGGTGGTTCAACACCCTATCATCGACTGCTTGACACCTGCTCCTCCCGCTGATAGCATAACCTACACCTTGGTGTTGGTTGTGATCGAAGGAGCAGCCCATGCGCCGCTTTCTGCTCGTCGCCCTGATCCTGACGCTGGTCATCGCTCTGGCCGCGGTTCTGGCCGGCAGCGCCTTTCTCTACACCTACCAACAGCGGGAACAAGAGAGAACGCAAGACCAATTGGACGATTGCGCCACGCGGACTGCCGCCTTGCAGTACTCCCTGACCCGATTGTTTGAATCGGAACGCGAATTGGCAACCCTACAGGCGGAGTCCGCTGGCCCGCCGACGCCCGTTCCAGAGCAGGGCGGGGGACTCCCGACTGTGACACCTCTTGCGCGGCCGACCGTCACGTTAACCGCCCCCACCACTGGCGACCAGTTCCAGGAATGGGAGGATGTGGCAATCCGCTGGAGTGCCTCTAGTCAGAGCGGGGTCGAGAGAATAACGCTGCAGGTGGATGGCCGTCAGGTAGACGAGTTCGCGGCCGGCGGCGCCCTCTCGATCAACGGTGAATTCCACTGGTTGGCGACCGGCCTCGGCGCCCATCAGTTGATTGTGACAGCAATCAACTCAAGCCGCTTGGAGAGCCATCCAGCCATTGTGGCAATCCATGTGGTGCCGGATGCCGGCTCGCGACGCCCCACCGAGCAGGACAAAGCGAATTTTGCCATCATGGACGCCATAGAACCACTGGTGATTGAGCTGCGCGGGCTGGAGCTGCTCCGACCGGTTACGCGCACGCTCTTTACGCGAGACGAGCTGCGGCAGCAGATTGCCAATGAATTGAGCCACGACTTTACAGCGGATGAAGCGCGGAAGGATGCCATTGAGATGGCCGCCTTTGATTTCATCCCGGCAGACACCGACTTGCGAACGTTGATGGAGACGTTGTACACCGAGCAGATCGCCGGTTACTATGACAGTGACACCCAATCACTGGCGGTCGTCAGCGACAAGGGCGTGATTGGCCCATTGGGCAAAACAACCTTTGCCCACGAGTTTGCTCACGCACTGCAGGACCAGCACTGGGGCCTGGACGCGCTGGACCCAGAGGAGAATAGTGATGATGCCTCACTGGCAGTGATGGCACTGATTGAAGGGGACGCCATGCTGTTGCAGCAGCAATACATCCTAGAATACCTCGATCCTGACGAGTTGTTCGAATTGCTGTCGGAATCACTAGCAGTCGACACAGAAGTGCTGGATACCGCCCCCGCCATCATCCGCGCCCATTTGATGTTCCCCTACGAGGCGGGACTGGAATTCATTCAAACACTGTACCAGAATGGTGCATACGAAGCGGTGGACAGCGCCTTTTCAGACCCACCCCAATCTACCGAGCATATCCTGCACCCGGAACGGTTCCTGGCAGGCGAGCCTCCTCAGATCGTGAGCCTGCCACCGCTGACGGAAACTCTCGGCAACGACTGGGTGTGGATCGACGAGAACGTGTTGGGCGAGTTCACCCTCACCCTCTACCTGGAGCAGCAGATAGGCGCCGGCCGCGGCGCCGCGCCCGCCGAAGGCTGGGGTGGTGATCGGTACGCTGTCTATGCGAACCAGGAGACGGGTGCGATTGTGATGGTCATGCAGACCACCTGGGACACAAGTTCCGAAGCCGATGAATTCATGGATGCCTTCCTGGGTTTTGGCAAGGCCCGCTTTGGCTTTGCGCCAGAGGGAACCGAGACGGCCGCCTGCTGGGAAGCCGAGGACGCCATTTGCATCTATCAGGTCGAGGCGGAGACACTGATCATCCGCGCTCCAGACCAGGACTTGATCACAAAGCTAAAGACGCTGTTCGCCGATTTTTGACGTTCGTACCCGGGGGACGCCGGTCACTTGAACTATCCCGAAGGTTCACGGAGGCCCGCCTGCCAGAGACACGGCTGCTCATACGGGGAACATGAGGTATAGCCGTGTCATTCAAGAACAGATAGATGGATACGCTGGGCAGTCGATGTGATCAGGAACCGGCCATGCTACCGCCATTCCTGTTTCACGGGTAACGCGGTGCCTGTACTCTTGGCTCTCTGTCCCGGGTCTCCAATGCGAATAGGGCGGCTCCATAGGCTCCCATCAGTTGGGGACGGTGCGGAAGCACCATTGTTTCCCCAGTCTCTTCTTCCAGCATGCGGCAGACGGCCGGATTCCGCACAACACCTCCGGAGAGCATGAGCGGAGGCAAGAGTCCAACCGCGCGGATCATGGCAACGATGCGCTTGACAAGGGAGCGATGCAGTCCCCGAAGAATGGCTGCCACCGGGGTCCCGTGGGCGATCAGGGAAATGACCTCTGATTCAGCAAAGACGGTGCAGGTGCTGGAGATCAAAACCTCCTCGGAGACGGAAAGAGCGATGTCTCCCATTTGAGCCAGCGGTACCCCCAAGCGGCCGGCGGTGCTTTCCAAGAAACTTCCCGTCCCGGCGGCACACTTGTCATTCATCGCAAAGTCCACGACTTTTCCGTCTGGGTTGAGCCGGATGACCTTGCTGTCTTGGCCTCCAATATCGACCAAGGTACCTCCGTGGCCGAATTCCGCAAATATCCCGCGGGCGTGGCAGGTGATCTCTGTCACCCGACGGGTGGCCTGGTGAACCAGGCCCCGCCCATAGCCGGTGGCAACCAATGGCATTCCCGCCGCATCTCCGCCCACCTGGCGGGCGCGTTCCAGGAATCGCTCCACCTGGTCTTCTACGCGCGGATCTGACCGCTCTAGCAGATGCCAGACCATTGTCTTTCCAGCGTCCACACCCACAATCTTGACGGTCGCAGAACCGGCGTCAATTCCCAGGGCCTCAATCGCGGGCATTGCTACGCACCCAGCATCTCTATGAAGGCATCCAGGCGATTCGAGACCTGCTCTTCCGAGAAGGATCGAGGATCATTGTGATCCGCATCCAAGAGCAGCGCCGCGACACCGTGATCTCGCGCCAAGCGGTCCCTCTGGTCAATCTGGCCGATAGAGTAGGGTTTGCAGGAGCGATCCGAATGCAGAATGACTCCGTCCAGGTGATAGTCATCAATCATCCTCTTCATCGTGGCGAGTTTGTGCCCACTCCCCCGATTCAAGATAGGACGGATATAGGTGCGGGCCATGGACTCGATCGGCCGCTCGGCGTCCATCAGGTGGGTCAGTTCGCCCCAGGCATTGGTGTAGGTGGAGGCAGCAATGACCACGCCGTGCCGTCCCAGGAACTCGGCCAGGTAGCGCATCCGGTACCAAATGGGAAGATTGTCCCACAGTAGCCGTTTTCGCTCCTCACAAAGCACACCCACCCCTTGGGAGATGCGCTCGTCCACCTCTCGGAGCATCGCGGCGTAGAAATCGACCGTATCCACCTCCCCGCGCATTTCTACGACGGGCCCCATGTGGATGAACTGATCAAAGACCGAGATGGGTGTAGGCCGATGCTTGCAGCGCTCAAGCAACTCCATCCAGAGCTGAGAAGCCAGCTTGCTCAACCGCGATATCTCCCTCAGTTTCCCGAGGTCCAGAGATTCGCCGGCCACTTTTTCCGCCACGGGAATCGCATCCTCAATCTGCCGCTTGACAAACGCAACCGCGTGATCGGTAACCACCGTGTAGACAAACGGAGTATCAATCAGGACGAGAGGCACTCCAAAGTGGTGGGCCAGCACCCGGTACCAATGGAGGACGGTCTGGCAGATGTTTGTGCAAGCCAGCAGCAAATCGGGCCGGGGCAATCTCCCCACCGGCGTTCTCCCAGATAGCATGGCTCCGATATCGGTGCGGGCATACGAGCAGATGTCGCGCGAATAACCGGCATCCTCAGCCTCGGAAGCGATATCCACCGCGACCCGCAT
>WSZX01000407.1 GCA_013139935.1 Ardenticatenales bacterium | reverse complement strand
GGGACGCCGGTGGGAGCAGATAGTAAAGTTGACTGAGCGACTTTGCCAGCCCCCCCGGGCCATGGTGGGCGTACGAGTGCCTATAGTGAATCTTGTGTCTCTCGTGTCAATAAAGGACTTGCCGAAGCATCGTGTTTGTGGTATGATAAGACCCAAGCGGGTAAAAGGGTACGTGCGGGGATTCGTAGCAGAAGGGCCATTTAGTAGAGAAAAAGTAGCCCCAGCAGGTCTGATGCGGGGGTTGATGGGCCTGGTAGGGTCTCCTGATGACAATTGAAACGAAGCAGAGTGGCAGTAGGTCAGCCCAAAATAGGTAACACTGGCCCAAGGAGAGGAAATAAGGCGGTGTTCGAGGTGCTCGAAGAGGCGAAAGCGCTGTTGCGGGGGGTCCATGGGTCAAAAATCTGAAGGCTGGGCAGGGGGGAATGGACCACGCCACAGGGAGACGAGGCCTGACTAGGAGAATGAACTCGCGCCGACGTCAGATGCCGGTAGCAGCGCTCGCTTCCCGCACCAGACGGGCCAGGGTGGTCAGGTTGCGCCAGACATCGGCCAGGAAAGTGAATGCCTTGCCCCGCGACTTGCCATAGACGGGCAGGCGTTTGAGATTCCAGGCTTCCAAGGTCGAGTTGCGCCCCTCGACAGCGTTGCGGGCACGGGGGTAGAGACGTTTCCACTCCGGGCTGTCTACCACCACATCCCGCGCCAAACGGATGGAACCATTTTCGAAGCGTTCGCCAACGTTGACGATTTGACCAAAGGTCTGCTTCAGATGGGGGCACTCTGGCGGTGGGTAGATTGTCTCCTCTACCCGAACGACCGGGTCGGCACCATTACGGCAAGCCTTGGCACAAAACCACTTGTGTCGACGAGCCTCGTAATCGAAGCCATTGGCGGTTAGAGTATAACCGAAGGGACAAATCGGGCGGCCTTTGTCGTCGTAGCGGCGCGAAAGCCACTCGGCCTTGTCTCGGTCGGATTTGCTCGCTCGCAGATCGACGACCCGACGAGCGTGGAGATGGTCATAGACGGTGTGCAAGAACACCTGGTACCCGAAGCCGGCATCACCGGCGACTGCGTCCACCTGTAGGTCAGGAGAGAAGGTCTCCAGTTGGAGCAGCAAAGCGGCGGCGGGGTTCTCCTCGCGGGCGCTGGCAGCCAAAAAGTCACCTGACAACACCACACTGAAGCGGCGGTTGAATTCGGCCAATTGGATCGGTAGACTGCGGTAGCCGTAGCGAGGTTCCCCCTTTTTTTCGTCTCGGTTCGACGTGGTGTGCTGGTTGGGAGTATCGTTCCGCTGCTTGTTCGAACCTTTGTAGCGGATGAAGCGGGCCTCCGGGTCCCGCGGGGTGGCACGGCGACAGCTGGATTTGCAGGCGATGGTGTCACAGTCACAGCCCTGCCGCCCCTCTTGTTTGGCCAGGCAAGGGCGGGGGTTCTCTGGGGAGGTTTCCTGATAGCAACTCTCCCGCACATCGCCACAGCGCAGGCGGGAAGCAGCGTCGTGGATCATCCCGTCTGGGCAGAGCAGTGCTTGGAGCCAGGCTTGCGGCGTTATCAGGTCGGTCTCGACGAAGAGGTAGACGGACTGGGCTATTAGTTGGTTGAGGTATTGGATGGCCACCTCGATTTGACGGTTTTGATCGACCACGATGGTGTCTCCTGTCTCGGAGTGCTTGCCCAGGGCGGTGAGCCAGTAGCGCAAACCTCCCTCGGTGGGGTAGTCACCGTCCTCAAAACCGAACCATTGGGCATAGTCAGCGTTGCGGGTTTTTTTCAACTGGCGCAAGGTTTCGGCCCGGCTCCAACCGTTGGTGATTTGCCAGCCGTGCAGCAGGAATATCGAGATGGGATCGAAAGGCCTCCAACCGCGAGCGGAGGTCCAGCCCAGTCGCTGGGCCAACACCGGGCGCAGGGGTGCAAAGTCGATCAAGCGTAGGACCAGGTCAAAGCCGGAGAGGTCCTCCCAGGCGGCTGGGTCCTTTAGATCCTCCCCGCCCAGGTGGATGTAGTGCGAACGATAGCTTTTCTTGGGCGAGGGCGGGATGTCCGGGGGGGCCGGCCAGCGCAGCGGCAGGCGATCTCGTAGTCCCTCCAGGCTGCAATGGGTCACAAACAGACGATCCTGGGCGCGGGTCTCGACGGGAGTAAGATGAGCGTCCCTGGGGGCGGGCCCGTGCAAGGGTGGCTGGGCTGGCAGTTCCTGCAGATTGCACGTGGCCACAAAGAGGTGGCCTCGATTACGGGTTTCGATAGGGATGAGATGGGTCGTCATGACCGCGCCCTCCCTGCCTGGACTGGGACAGCTCGATCCTGAGCCCAGAACTCAGCCGGGGCCTGGGCTGGACAGATCAGGGTGCCGCCTCGTCGCCGGCGCAGCCAGCGCTGGGCCAGCGTGTCGGCGAACTCGTAATCGGCCAGCGTGTGGCGGTCCAAGAGACTACGCAAGGTCTGCGAATGGGCCGGCTGGCGCAGCCAAACCAACGCTTCGGTGTGCAATTGGCGAGCCCGCTCCCCGCTGATCCTCAGGGCTGCTCCGATCTGGCGGTAGAAAGCTGGGGGGTTGCCATCCAGGCCGTAGCGGACGATGACCACATAGCGGAGACGATCGGGCAGGCGCTGCACCAAATCGTAGAGGGCTGCCTGCACAGCGTTGGCCTGGCCCATTTCAACGGGGTCCGCTGTTTCCAGGAGCAGGCGGTCAGCAGGAATCGTAGGTGGTGGATGAGTAAATTGACGGCTATGCACCTTGACGGCGCGCCAAACATGATGCATAATACAGGTCCAGGCGTAGGTGGAAAAGGCCCGACCCCGCGAGGGGTCATAGCCCAGGATGGCCCGCCAGAGACCGATGCGCCCCGCTTGCAGGGCCTCGGTGAAGGGCAAGTCGCCCAACACCTGGCGGCGCACGACAGCCTGTACCAGGCCGTTGTGACGGGCCATCAGGACGCCGATGCATTCGGGACATCCACCCTGCGCTTGCTCAAGCTGAGTGGCCTCGGGGGTAGAACTGGGGCCACCCATCGTGCATTTGTGTGTGTGCATAGAGCACCTCCTTTGAATAGGGTAAGATGCTCTATGTTACACCAAAGTGGGAAAAATTTCTCGGGGGACTGGTGGGTTGATAGGCCAGCCTCGTACTGCTACGAACCCCCGATCCTGCCCGAACTTGCGCGAAAGGACTGGACCGCGTATCATGGCGGTAGACAAAGGCAAAGCGCAGACCAGAGTGGACGAAAGGTGATAGAATGAGCCAGCTAGAACGAATCCAAATCCACGGCTACAAATCCATCCGCGAACTGGACCTGGAACTGGCCTC
>WSZX01000134.1 GCA_013139935.1 Ardenticatenales bacterium | reverse complement strand
CCGGCCGATCTGCGCTTTCTGCGCTTGATGGGCGCCAATGCTGTTGGCATGTCCACCGTGCCAGAGGCGATCACCGCTCGTCACGGCGGGCAGCGTGTCATGGCGGTCTCTGGTATCAGCAACATTGCCAAACTCGAGGCCGATCCATCGTCGGAGACAACCCACGAAGAGGTTCTCGAGACCGGCCAGGTCCTTGTTCCACGTCTGCTGGCCCTGTTGCGGGGTGTGCTACGGGCACTGCCAGCAGCCAGCTAGGCTGTTTCTTTGTCCCCATGACACCCATCATCGAATTCATCAGCAGCCGCGCTGTCTGGTTCTACCTGATCTGCGCCGCTGGTTTTGTCGTTTTCCTGAGCACGTTCCTGCGCGCCCGGCGAGCTGCCTCGCAGTCGCTCTTTGGCCTGGAGTTTGAGATGGCCAAGATACGCCAGGAGCGCTCCATGCGGTTGCTGTTCCTGTCGGTGGGAATGGCGGTGTTGGTCTTTATCATTGGGAACATCATAGAGCCCGGTCTCCCGGCCTATGGGCGCGCCGCCGCCACACCGACGCCAGACATCTTTGCCATCCCTCCTCCGACCTTTACGAGCGAGACGCCAACAGCCACTGCCACCCTCACATCAACGCTAGCCGCTCCCACCGCGATTCCGCACCCCACCGCCCCCATCGCCACCGGCGGCGGAGAGAGCCCGACGCCAGCACCTTCTCCTACGCTGGCGATCAGCGGCGCCTGTTACATCAGCAGCCCGGCCGATGGGAGCGAGATCGCCGGTGAAGTCACCTTTGTGGGTACCGCGACTGCAGATCAATTTCTGTTCTACAAGATAGAGGCGTACGGGCCGCAGACGGCAGGAGTCTGGGCCTCGCTTCTGGGCGACACAGTGTCCACCCCAGTGGTCGATGGCGTTCTGGGGACAGCGAACTTTGCAGGCTGGGCATCGGGCGGGTACTCGATTCGCCTGGTAATGGTGGACACAACCCATAACGAAGTCGGAGGGTGCTATGTGACCCTCACGGTTGCCACGCCATAGCCATTTCGGTTCAGGCGGGACAGATGAGGGCATGGGAAGAGGGCCCGCGGCAGGGGAGAGAGATGAAAGGAGGGAATGTAGGATCGAATCAGCATTCAGAGGGAGAGAGAGTCATGGAAGTTCGCCCCGCCCTTCCGGTGGATTTGAGGCAGTGTGCGGCTTTGGACCACCAGTACACGACGACGCGCGTGTGGCAAATAGACCGGCGCGATGAGAACGGGGCGGTAACCATTGCATTCCACCCGGTTCGGCTTCCGCGGCCGATGCGAGTGCGATATCCTCGCGACGCCAACCGGTTGTGGGAGGATTGGCGTCAGTGGGACGCTTTTTTTGTCGCAGAGGAAGATGGCTATATCCGCGGCTATGCGGGACTGCTCATGCACGCCGCTGAAGGTAGAGCGTGGATTCGTGATCTGGTCGTCGGCCGGCGGTTTCGACGCAAACGAACCGGCAGCAGATTGCTGCAGGAGGCCATGAAATGGGCCGCGGAGCAGAATCTGAATCGAATCACCGTCGAGATGCAGAGCAAGAACTATCCCATGATCAGCTTTAGCAAAAAGCACGGTTTTGTTTTCTGCGGTTTCAACGAGTTCCATTACCCTAGCCAGGATATTGCGCTCTTTTTCACACTGAGACTATGATAGGATGAGCGTGGTGAACCTACTCAGGTTGGCCAACACGGTCCTAGAGGCCGCGATTGTCATCCTGATCGCGTCGGTGTTGCTGTACGGCATTCGTTCCAGCATTCGCAATCGGGTAGCGCGCGCATCCAGCTTGTTGCTGGGCTTTACGGTGATCGTCTATCTGGGTGATCTCCTTCTCACCCAGACGGATAGTGCAGTCGAGATGGAACGTTGGCTGCGGATGGAGTGGGTTGGGATCGCATTGGTCCCGAGCGCCTATCTGCACCTCTCTAACGCTTTGCTGGAGTTGAACGCGGACAGGTCGCCCTGGCGGCGTCTCACGGTGTTGGTAGCTTATGGCCTGGGCGGGTTGGCCCTGGCGCTATCTACACTGACTGACCTGATTGTACGAGGAGAGGTGGTGGACCTTGCTGCGCCACAACTGCGCGCAGGCCCGCTGTTTCCGGTCGTTGGGATCTTTTTTGGCGGCTGTGTGGCCCTGGGGGCAACATACCAGATCCGAGCGCGCCGGCGGATCCGCACCGCCACCATGAAACGGAGAATCACGTACCTCATGGCCTCGGCCGGCGGGCCGGTGATCAGCGTTTTCCCTTACTTGCTCATTACGGGTCAGAGCACAATCGTTCCGTCATTCCTCTTTTGGGCAATCCAGATAGTGGGGAACAGCGTCGTCGCTATGACGATCTTTTTCATGACCTATAGCGCGGCCTATTTTGGCGTCAACGAACCTGATCGAGTGGTGCGGCTGAGGCTAATCAAATTCCTGGCGCGGGGCCCGTTGGTGGCCATTGGCGTCCTCGTGTCGATGGTCGTGGTTGAGCGAGCGGGCCGTTTCCTGGGAGTTCCGTCCGAGACGGCGATTCCCTTTGTGGTGGTCGGGGGTATTGTTATCTTTCAGTGGATCATCCTGCTCATCAAACCTGCGCTGGAGCGATGGTTCTATTTCGACGAACGAGACCAAGTCGTACGCCTGCAGGAACTGCGCGACCGAGTTGTAACCACCCGTGATCTCCACCAGTTCCTGGAGAACGTGTTGGCAAGCGTGTGCGAACTGTTGCAGGTCGAGAGCGCCTTTGTGGCATCCTTTGCGACCGACGGGCAGCCCCAAGTAGAGCTCATCGTGGGGGAGCCATACCCTTTGAACGGCGACTTGAGAGTGGACAACTGGCAGTCGCTCCAGCTTGACTCCGCATCCAGCCTGCCCGCACAGGGCGAGCGGTTCGTCTGGAATGGGTATTGGATCATCTCGCTGTACGACCAACCACACGAAAGCGTGCTAGGCATACTGGGAGTTCACGCGCCGCCCGACAAGACGGGCGTGACGCAGGAGCAGGACGAGAGGCTCAACCACTTTGCCCAGCAGGCGGCTACCATTCTTGAGGACCGGCTGTTGCAGCAATCAGTATTTGAGGCGATGGCAGGCCTACTGCAGCAGGTAGAGACAGCACAGCAGCAGGTAACGGCGCATGACAGCGCGCACCCGCCGGCGGGAACAGATGAAGATCTTCTCGTGAGCGATCGCTTTGCCAAGATAGTGCGTGATGCGCTTAGTCACTACTGGGGCGGGCCGAAACTCACGCAGAGCCCGCTGCTCGAGCTGCAAGTGGTAAAAAAAGAGACGCGGGAGCACCGGGGCAACACGATCAACGCAATGCGCGCGGTGCTGCTGGAGGCGATCGAAAGCTTGCGGCCGGAAGGCAACCGGAGTATGACCACGAGGGAGTGGATTCTGTACAATATCCTGGAACTCAAATTCCTCAGAAGATACAAGGTCCGCGACGTTGCTCGCCGGCTGGCGATGAGCGAGTCCGATCTCTACCGCAAGCAGCGCATTGCTATCAGAGCGGTCGGGCGCGCCATCGCTGCAAGAGAGCAAGAAGCAGAGGATGAAAGCGAGAGACCTCGGCCTCTTGATTCTACGCCCGATGAGTAAGACCAAGCGCAGCAGCACCAAACGGAAACCAGCAACACGGAGGGGTGCATCGACGGAACGTACCCTCGATGAATGGCTGGTGCAGGTAGCCGCTCCCCTGCAGCAAGAGATCGCGGGCGTAATCGTGGCCGCCCTTGGGGCGGCGAGCCTCTTGGCATTGAGCGGTGTTGCCGGCGGGGACATTGGCCACTCGTGGACACAGGTGCTGCAACAGCTTTTGGGCTGGGGAAGCTGGGTAATGTCCCTCACGGTGGTTCTTGCCGGGGTGCACATGACGTTGCGCTCGATCGGCCGGCCGTGGCGGATCACAGTGGGCCAAGTCATTGGATTTGAGATCGTGTTTGCCGCCTCGCTTGCTATCACTCACCTGGGGAGCGCAACAGAAGAGCAGGCCGCATTGGCGCTCGCGGCCGCTGGCCAGGGCGGCGGATACATCGGCTGGGCGCTTTCCATGCCCATCGTGGAAGGATTAGGAAGCATGGTGGCATGGATGGCGCTGACCGCGGCATGGTTCCTGGGCGCCGGCCTGATGCTCCGGGTCTCCCACACCGACGTTCAGGAGTGGGCTATTGACCGCTCCGGGAAGCTGCAGAGATGGGCAGATGGAATCCGGAAAGACGAGGAAACTAGCAGCGCCAAACCACCTGGCAAGGCACCGAGCGGCGGGCGGAGAGCCAAGCCAGCCCGCGCCAAGCCGGTGCGCAAGCCACCCAGATCGCCGGCTGCCAGACCCAGCACCGCCCCCCACAAGCTGGTGATTGCCCGTCCCCCCAGCAGCACGACACGGCGCGCCCCGGCCAGACCATCCCATCTGCCGCCTCTTGATCTGCTCAAGCCCGGCGTCGCCGTTGAGCAAGACGAGGCCGAGATTGCGCAAAAGGCAGAGGTGATTGAGAAGACGCTGCTGGATTTCGGCTTGCCGGTACGGGTAGTTGAAGTGCGGCGGGGCCCGGTGGTGACTCAGTTTGGTGTGGCACCGCAGTACATCGAAAAGCCCGGAGCGCACGGGCAGATCCGCGAGCAAAAGGTACGGGTGAGCCAGATCACCGCGCTGACCAATGATCTGGCGTTGGCGCTGGCCGCCTCGCGCATCCGCCTGGAGGCCCCGGTTCCGGGCCGCCCGATCGTGGGCATCGAGGTTCCCAACGAGAGCATCTCGCTGGTCCACTTGCGGCAGGTGATGGATTCGCAGCCGTTCCACAAGCTCAAAGCGCCTCTGGGGATTGCGCTCGGCCTGGACGTCTCCGGCGCTCCAGTGGTGACAGACCTGCAAAAGATGCCCCACATACTCATCGGCGGCACTACCGGATCTGGGAAATCGGTCTGCATCAGTGCGATCACGACTTGCCTGGTATGCAACAACACACCGGACGAGTTGCGGCTGGTGATGATTGACCCCAAGATGGTCGAATTGGTTCGTTTCAACGGACTGCCTCATCTGCTGGGAACAGCGGAGGTGGAGATGGATCGAATCCTTGGGGTGCTCCACTGGTTGACGCGTGAGATGGATGAACGGTACAAGATCCTGGCCGATGCCGGGGCGCGCACGCTCACCGACTATAACAAGGTGGCCGGCCGCCGAAAAAAGCACAGCAAGCTGCCCTATATCGTCTTGCTGGTCGACGAGCTGGCCGATCTCATGATGATGGCCCCGGAGATAGTGGAGCAGACCCTGGTCCGGTTGGCGCAGATGGCGCGCGCTGTGGGGATCCACCTGGTCGTCGCCACCCAGCGGCCGAGCACCGATGTGGTGACCGGGCTCATCAAGGCGAACTTTCCCGCCAGGATCGCCTTTGCCGTTGCCACCTCCACCGACTCTCGGGTCATCCTGGACAGCACGGGCGCGGAGAGCCTCCTGGGCAAAGGAGATATGCTGTTCCAGGCCCCTGATGCGGCCAAGCCGGTCCGATTGCAGGGCTGCTATGCCTCTGACCTCGAGTTGGACAGAGTCATTGCATTCTGGCGCGACCAAGCGGGGGAGGAAGAGAGTGGAGAGTCAGCAGCCCCCTGGGAAGAGCTGGTGGTCCGCAAAGCCAAGATGCGGGATAAGGACGATCTGCTGGAAAGGGCGATTGCCCTGGCCAAGGAAGGCACGACCATCTCCACGTCGCTCATCCAGCGACGGCTGCGCATTGGCTATCCGCGAGCGGGCCGATTGATGGATACGCTGGAGGAAATGGGCGTGGTGGGCGAAGAGCAATCTGGAGGACGGACGCGCACCGTGTTGATCCAGGAGGACACCGATCCGCCGGATGACAATCCGGAGGCTGCTGGATCATAATCCCATAGAAAAGCAGCGGCAAAAAGAAAGAGTTCCGGTCAGATTTGAGGTTCGCAACAACTCAACAGAGAAAGGAACTCTCAAAATGTTGGGGATCGAACCCTATGCCAGGGATAGCCAGCGGGTGCGGCAGATGGGGGCTTGGCTGGCGTGTGAAGGGACCTTCCGGCGAGCGGCACGTCAACTGCAATGGTTGATCAAGTCCGAAGTCAGCCACAGCGCCATGCAAAGGAT
>WSZX01000055.1 GCA_013139935.1 Ardenticatenales bacterium | reverse complement strand
GCCCTCCCAATCCCATTCTAGCACAGTATCTCTCGTGCGGCCAGGCAATTCTGTGGTTTGCAGCACCGTCGGCCCGGAAGGGCGGAGGCCGGCAATTTCTAGGGTTTCTATGCATGCGGGCGCCCGCAGAACATGCTGCCAACAGAGTACTCTATGCGCACTGCGCGTCCCGCCGCGGGCCGGCGCCGCAAGCGAGAGTCCTGGCTCCCCCTTCACGGCCGTCCCCAACCTCAGCCGCTGCGGAACGCTGGTACCCATACCTGTTCCTGGTATAATCCGCCCCGCTGGAGGCCCTCCGCGACGGTCGGCACCAACAACGAGCTGTCACGGCCGGCCGCAATCCAAATGTACCGTCCATATCGACCATCACGCGAGGCACAGAATGAACCCCTTGGATTACGCACGCGCACACTCGGCCGAGGCGCTGGCCGAACTGGAAGAGTTTCTCCGCATCCCGAGCATCAGCACCCAGGCGGAACACAAACCGGACATGGAACGAGCGGCCGGCTGGCTGCGCGATCAACTGCTGGCGGCCGGATTCCCCCGCGCGGAGGTGATGCCCACGGCCGGCCACCCGATCGTCTATGCCGAATGGCAGCCCCATCCAGGCCGGCCGACCATCCTGGTCTATGGCCACTATGACGTGCAGCCGGCCGACCCGCTGGACCTCTGGCGCACGCCCCCCTTTGAGCCTACGCGGATCGGCGACGACCTCTTTGGCCGAGGTTCCTCGGACGACAAGGGCCAACTCTACACCCACGTCACCGCCGTCAAGGCATTCAAAGAGACGCTCGGCGCCCCCCCGGTCAATATCAGGTGCCTCTTTGAGGGAGAAGAGGAGAGCGGGAGCCCCAGCCTCGCCCCGTTCATCCAGAAACACAAAGAGTTGCTGGCGGCCGACGTCGCCGTCGTCTCTGACGGGCAGATCATCGACAAAGAGACCCCCGCCATCGTCTATGGGCTGCGCGGCATCTCTTACCTGGAGGTCAAGGTCACCGGCCCGGCCGGCGATCTTCATTCCGGCGGCTATGGCGGCGCGGTGCACAACCCCATCCACGCGCTCAGCACCATGATCGCCGGGCTGCACGACGCCAACGGCCGGATCACCATCCCAGGCTTTTACGATAGCGTACGCGACCTCGATCCGCAGGAGCGGGCCGGCCTGGCCCGCATCCCCTTTGATCGCGACGCCTGGCTGCAACAAGCAGGCGTGAGCCAGGCGTGGGGCGAGCCCGACTACTCCATCATCGAGCGCACTGGCGCCCGGCCGGCGCTCGACGTCAACGGCATCTGGGGCGGATACATAGAACCGGGGGCCAAGACAGTGCTGCCCAGCAAGGCATATGCCAAGATATCCATGCGGCTGGTGCCGGATCAGGAACCTCAAGAGGCATTCCGCTTGATCGAGCAACATCTGAAGGCGATCGCACCCAAGACGGTGAGCGTAGAGGTGCAATACCTGCATGGGGGCAATCCGGCGATCGTCAGGCGGGACAGCGCGCCGATGAAGGCGGCGGTCCGCGCCTATGCGGCCGCCTTTGGGGCCGAGCCCATCTTTGTGCGCACCGGAGGCTCTATTCCGGTGATCGCCGAGTTCCAGAAAGAGCTGGGGATCGAGACCATCCTGATGGGCTTTGGCTTACCGGATGACAACCTCCACGCCCCCAACGAAAAATTCCACCTGCCCAACTACTTTCGGGGGATCGAAACGGTAATCCGTTTTCAAGAGTTCCTGGCCGGCTGACCCGATTCCGAACCGGCCCGTAGCTGGGAGCGCTGGAGGCGAGACGATGCTGGATGCAACCTTGACCGAACAACAAAAGGAGCTGCGACACCAGGTGCGCGAGTTTGTGCGCTGGGTGCCGCGCGACCTGCTGCTGGAAATGGACGCCGATCAGGTGCGGTATCCCCGCGAGTACATCCGGGAGGCCGCCCGTCGCAAGCTGCTGGGGCTGCGCTTTCCGCCCGAATACGGCGGCCGGGGGCTGCACTGGCGCGACGAGATCATCGCCCTGGAGGAGGTCGGCGTGCTGGGCGCCTCGTTGGGCTGCCTCTACTCGCTGGTTAGCATCGTGGGCGATGCGATCCACCATTTTGGCACCTCCGAACAAAAGCAGAAATACCTGGCTCCGCTGCTCAGCGGCGATCTCTGTTGCGCTGAAGCGCTCACCGAACCGAGGGGAGGTTCCGATTTCTTTGGCGCTACCGCCACTGCCACCCGAGAGGGGGACACGTACGTCCTGAGGGGACAGAAACGGTTCATCGTCGGTGCCGAGGGCGCGGACATCTTTATGGTGTACGCCCGCACCAGCGAGGACGGGCTGAGCGCCTTTATCGTCGAGCGGGAGATGGGAGTCGAGGTCAAGTACCTCTATGGGCTGATGGGAACCCGTGGCGGCGGCGCCGGCCGGATCGTCTTCCATGACACCCGGGTCCCGGCCAAGAACTTGATACTCGGGGAGAACCGCGGCAAGGAGATCTTTTACCAGATGATGATCCCCGAGCGAATGACGTCGGCCGCGTGCGCCATCGGGCTGGGCCGGGCCGCCCTCGATGTGGCCCTGCGCTACAGCAACAAGCGAAAGGCGTTTGGGCACCGAATCCGCCAGTTCCAGGGAGTCAGTTTCAAGATCGCCGACAGTATTACCCGGCTGGACGCAGCCCGGGGGCTGATCATGGGCGCCGCCACCGCCGCGGACCGCCTGGGCAGTACCGGCCACACCCGGCGGCTGGTTTCCGAGGCCAAGAAGTTCGCCACCGACTCGACCTGGGAGGTGGTGAATCATGCGATGCAGATCATGGGCGGGATCGGGTACACCAACATCTATCCCATCGAGCGCATGCTGCGGGATGCCCGGCTCATGATGATCTGGACCGGCACCAACGAGATCATGGACCTCATCATCCAGCACGAGTATTATCTGGAGGTGCTGGGAGAGACGGGAGAGGTGCGGGCTTTTGAGCTGGACGCCCAGGAGGCCGGCGCCATTGATGAAAAGATCTTCGAATGACAGCCCGTCTCACCGAACTGCTGCACCTTGACCCCCCTCTGCTCCGGCTGGAAAGCGGCGGCGACGGCCGATTCCATGCGGGTCGGGAAGGAGTGGAGGCGATCCTCACCCCGGCCGATCGCCGGGTCGAGTTTATCTGCTACCCGGAAAAGACG
>WSZX01000024.1 GCA_013139935.1 Ardenticatenales bacterium | reverse complement strand
CGCAGCCAGACGGCCGCCACGCTGCTGAGACGCAGTCTTGAGGCAGGTGACGAACCGCTTTATCTCCTGGCGATGATTGTCCGCCAGGTCCGCCTGCTGGTTCAGGTAAAAGAAAAGATAGAGCAGGGGTGCCGGACCGATGACATCGGCCGCCGGATCAGGCTCCATCCCTACGTGGCTCGCAAGCTGTGCCATCAAGCCGGCAACTTTGCCCTGCCTCAGCTGGAGGGAATCTTGCGCCAGTTGCTGGACACGGATGTAGCCATCAAGACGGGGAAGATCGATCCGGCTGTCGCGCTCGACCTACTGGTAGTCGAGCTGTCCTGCTGATCCGCGCGAATCGCGAGGCGATTTGTAGAGCCACCCCGATCCCAGCGATCCGGCTCTCTGTGGAGCAAACCCGGTCCGCGATTCGCAATGCATCGGCCGAATGAGAGAGTCAACCTGCCTTCCGTCAACCAGAGGTCGCCATGCTGGTAGTCATATCTGATCTACATTTCGAGGAAGAACAATCACGCAATATCGAGGGCCCTGGACCCCATCCCCCCATTCGAATCTCTCGCAACATTCGCCTGAATGCTTTTACAAAGATCTTTGGCCGATTGAGCGAACAGGCTCGGCGTGACGGGGCGCACAAGATGAACCTGGTCCTCGCTGGAGATATCTTTGAGTTACACCGAACAGCCCTCTGGTTTCACGACAATCCACATCGCCTGCGACCGTATGTGAGCACCGCCAATGTGGACGCGGATCTTGAGGCCAGGGTGCTGCAGATCCTTCGCGCCATCAACGAGCAGGAAAGCCCGGTGCATGGGATTCTGGCGGCGCTTCGACGGTTGGTCGGGGAAGGCCATTATGTGGACGAACACGGCCAAGACAAGAGATTCCCGGTGCCCGTCGAACTGCACTACATTCCGGGCAACCACGATCGCCTCGCCAATGCTACCGCCACGATACGCAAGACAGTGCGCGAATTCCTCGGCCTCTCACCCAGTATCGCCCCCTTCCGGCACGTGCTGGCATTCGACCAGGAGCGGGCCTTGGTTCGGCACGGGCACGAGTATGATCACCTGAATTTCTCTCGGGACTATCGCAAGATGGAACCGCTGCCACTACACCTCCCAGGCCAAGCATATGACGACCCGACGATTGGCGATTTCGTTACCGTGGATCTGGTTGCGCGCATTTCCCAGGTCTTCCGCGAGTGCCACGGTGACCGGCAGATTCTGGGCGACCCATTGCTGCGCAGGGTGTACGAGCGGATTCTGGAGTTTGACGATCTGCGGCCGGTGCAGGCAATCTTTAACTTTCTCTTGTACATGCCTGACTCAGGCTATGCCCCAGAACAGATCTGGCGGGACGCTATCAAACCCGTCGCCATATCGCTCTTGAATACCCTCCACGACCACCCGTTCCTCCTTTCTTGGCTCAAGGAGGCCGACAGAAAGGGCCGGCTGGACACCGTTGACGCTATCCAGGCCATTCTGGTGCTTCAGGCCTGGAATTGGAAGGGGCTCACCCTCCAGAGGATTCAATCGCTGTCTGATCTGGCGCTCCGGTTCTACGTCGACGGAACGGGGCCAGAAAGACTAGCAGCATGTGAGGAGACCATTCTGAACGGGGAACACCTATTTGTGGTAGCCGGACACACCCACAAACCCGCTGTCAAACTGATCGGCAACCGTCAGGGTGGGGAGCAGTACTATGTTGACACCGGTACGTGGCGACGGAAAATCCCGGCGACACCCGGCTTTAAGAGCTTTGGCCGCGTCAAGTCCCTCACGTACGCCGTCATCTACGGCCCGGGAGAGGATCCAAGTAACCCATTGGTGCCCGGCAAGATCGCCTCACTCGATTATTGGACTGGTGTTACAGAACGCTGGGTCAAATCCAACTAGTCGCTAGGCGGCAGCAGGGTGTGAATTAAGGGCTCGCCGCGCGGGAAGAGAGAGAACGGCACCCTCCCCATACACCCTTGACAGACCACCCCCAACAGTAATATAATAGAACGTACGTTCTAATCACGTGTTGATATCTGAAGGAGATGGCACAGTGAAAGTTGCCTGCATCCTGGCTATCCACCTGCCAGTCCAGGTGGAGCAACACAGCAATCCATCGCTAGTTGAGCATCCACTGATCCTTGGCGGCCGGCCGTGGGACTCGGGCGTGGTGCTCGACTGTTGCTCAGAGGCAGCCGCAACGGGGGTCCACCCTGGTATGCACCTTGCTCAAGCTGAAACACTCTGCCCCACCGCTCGCTTTCTTCCCAGCCGGGAAGAAGCCTATCGCATTGCCCACCAGGCGCTGGTCGCTGCCGCCGGCCGCTTCACACCAATAGTCGAGACGGCCGGGCTGGGATTCGTATACGCTCAAGTCTCCGGCCTGGAACGGATCACCGGCTCAGATACCGAACTGGCCCGGCGACTATCAATCGACACCTACTCTACCTCCGGGCTGTTGGCACGAGTTGGCGTGGCGGGGAACAAGTTCACTGCCGAACAAGCTGCCTTGGCAGCCCGGCCAGGGAATGAATGCATTGTCTCCCCGGGCGAAGAACGGTCGTTCCTCTCTCCCCTACCCCTCTACACACTACCGGCCGATCCGGAAATGTGCCGCCGGCTTGCAAAGCTGGGGATCAACACGCTGGGAGCGTTCGCGGCGCTTCCCCGCACGGCGATAGTGCACCAGTTCGGCCCCTACGCTGGCCCACTCTATGATCTCGCATGCGGAGTGGACCCACGGCCAGTGCAGCCCGAGGCGCCACCGCTGGTAGTTGAGCGGCGGCGGGTCTTTGAAGACCCTCTATTCGACGTGCAGCCACTATTGGCCCATGCCCACCAAATGGCGGCCGAGTTGGGCGAGGAACTCTCCCACCAAGGGTACCAAGCCGAAGGGGTCCGGCTGCAGCTAAAAGCAGGCAGCAAGGTGTATGCGGCCGGCGTTCCGGTCAAGCCTCCATCGGCTGATCCCGAGAAGCTTGGCCGCCTGGCCGGCCGGTTGCTTGATCAGTGGTTGTCAGCCGAACCAGACCGGACTCTGTCTAGCCCCCTGACCAACAGCCTGATCGAGGTAGACGCCCTCACGCTCTCCTCCTATCCACTGCGCCCCGCCTATCTCGCAATAACCCAACCCGGCCTCTTTGCACGGGAACAGCAGAGCCACGAACAACTGCGCGAGGTGCTCAGGGGGCTCAGGACTCGCTTTGGCGAGTTGGTCATCGTCAAGGCATCGCTCATCGGCCCGCCTCCATCCCGCCCGGTTGAGGTCACCACCGGCCCTGACGGGCTGCCCCGAGCGCTGGTTTGGCGCGACCAGATTCACAGGGTGGCGGCGGTCTATGAAAGT
Source organism: Ardenticatenales bacterium (assembly GCA_013139935.1). Lineage (GTDB taxonomy): Bacteria > Chloroflexota > Anaerolineae > Promineifilales > UBA4811 > GLR113. The sequence goes on along the minus strand of WSZX01000024.1, from coordinate 10,310 downwards.
TGGCGAGAGCGGCGGTGCTGGTGGGGCCGGCCGGTCGAGCGGGACTATTTTCGGCTGGAGATAAGCAACCTGGCCCGCCCCACCGACGATGCGGGCGGCCGGCAAGTGCGGGTGGTCTTTCGCGATCTGAGAGCGGATCAATGGTTACTGGAACAACGCCGCATCTAATCTCCCATCCCTCCTCTCCCGGCTATGTCGAGTTGCACGCCCATTCGGACCACTCGCTACTGGATGGGGTCCCCTCACCAGAAGCGCTGGTTGCGCGGGCAGCCGAGCTGAGAATGCCAGCGCTGGCATTGACCGATCACGATGGACTGTACGGCGCAGTGCGCTTTGCGCAAGCAGCCCAAGAGGCCGGCATCAAACCGATCCTGGGAACAGAGATAACGCTTGACACCGACGGGCACGGCAATCACTTGACATTGTTAGCCGAGACGGGCGAAGGGTATATCAATCTCTGCCGCCTGATCACTCTCGCTCGGCGAGGGCAAGCCAAGGGAATGTCCCGCCTGGCCAAGGCGGATTTGGCCGCCCATACCGGCGGACTCATCGCACTCTCCGGCTGCCGGCTGGGAGAGATCCCCTATTTGCTAGCAAGCGGACAACCTGGCAAAGCTCTGCAGGTCGCCCGGGGCTACACCCGTCTCTTTGGGCCTGACCGTTTCTTCATCGAGTTGCAGCGCCACCACTGCCAGGGCGATGCCCGGCTGCTTGCCCAACTGGTCTCCCTTGCCAACCACGTCAGATTGGAAATAGTTGCCACCGGCAATACCCACTATCTCACCTCAGAACAACGGGAGGTACACGATGTATTGACCTGCATCCGCCACCACACCACGCTGGAGGAGGCAGGTGACCTGCTACATCCCAACACCGAATACACCCTGCGCTCGCCGGCCGAGATGGCGGCGCTCTTTCCTGATCTTCCTATCGCACTGGAGAACAGCCTGCGAATCGCCGCCCGCTGCGCCGACGCCGGCGACCTGCTCCCGGCCGGCCCGCAGGCGTTCCCTCGCTCCCCTATCCCCGGCGGCCGGCCGCCGAACACTTGTCTGCGCGCCCTGTGCCTGAACGCGCTGCGTGACTATTATCCGGTCGCCCCGCCTCGGGACCTCCTTGAGAAAGAATTGGCCGTTATCAAACAACTCGGTCTGGCCGACTATTTTCTCATTGTGTGGGACATTGTTCACTTTGCCCGCCGCGCCGGCATCCGTTGCCAGGGACGAGGGAGCGCTGCCAATTCGCTGGTAACTTTTCTATTGGGGATTACTCCCATCGACCCGGTCGCCAGCGACCTGGTCTTTGAGCGCTTTCTCTCAGCCGATCGGCCCAAGACCCCAGACATTGATATTGACTTTGCGGCCGACCGTCGGGAAGAGGTGATTCAATATATCTACCGGCGCTACGGGACAGAGCACGCAGCAATGGCTTGCACGCTGGTTACCTTTCGTGCCCGCAGTGCGGTACGGGACGTGGCCCGCGCCCTGGGTTTTCCGCCAGCACTGGTGGAACGGCTGACAGCAGCACTGGACGTGGGACGCGCCGACAGCGTACAGGAATCACGCGGACTGGTCGAATCCTTTGGCGATGACCTGGCAGGCAAGCCCTTCCAGCATCTACTCCACATCGTCCCCCAATTGGATGGAGTTCCGCGCCACCTAGGCATCCACAGTGGCGGGATGATTCTCTCCGCTCCCCCCCTTTCAGACTTGGTGCCGCTGGAGCCAGCCACCATGCCCGGTCGAACTGTCACCCAGTGGGATAAGGATGGGCTAGAGGGAACCGGGATGGTCAAGATCGACATCCTTGGCCTCCGAATGCTCGCCGCGATTGAGGATGCTGTCACCATTGTCCAAGCCCAGACAGGTGAGCGGCCGGACCTGGCCGCGCTCTCGAGAGACGATCCCGCGGTTTACGAAATGCTCTGCCGGGGGAAGACGGTGGGGGTCTTTCAGGTAGAGAGCCGTGCTCAGGCAAGCCTGATCCCGCAATTCCAACCCCGCTGCTTTGCGGATCTCGTGATTCAGATCTCCCTCATCCGCCCCGGCCCGATTCAGGCACAGATGGTTCACCCTTACTTGCGCCGGCGACGGGGGGTAGAGCCGGTCACCTATCTACACCCGCTGCAAAAACCAGCGCTACAAGAGACGCTAGGGGTCATGGTCTTCCAGGAACAAGTGCTCAAGATCGCCCGCGACCTGGCCGATTTTACCGCTGGACGGGCAGAACTCCTACGCCGGGCGATCGGCCACAAACGGGCCACCGAACAGCTCTGCCGCTTCCGCCAGGAATTCATCGACGGTGCAGCCACATTAAAGGTGTCGCCCCAGGTGGCACGGCAGGTCTGGCACCAACTCGAAGCATTTGGCGGATACGCTTTTGCCAAAAGCCACGCGGCCGCCTTTGCGGTGCTGACCTACCAATCCGCCTGGCTACGATGCTACCACCCAGCGGCGTTCTTTGCCGCGCTGCTGCGACACCAGCCAATGGGCTTCTACCCACCCAACGTCATTGTCTCTGAGGCCCGCCGTTGCGGGGTTGAGATTCGTCCAGTGGACATCAACGCATCCGATCTACGGCCCACAGTTGAAGGAAATGTACTGCAGCTAGGGTTGACAGCCGTGGCGGGGCTGGGGGAGGCGGCCGGAGAGAGGGTGGTAGAGGTGCGGCTCGCTGGCCCCTTTTATTCGCTGGGCGATTTCTGCCACCGCACCCGGCTGGGGAGACAGGCAATAGAAGCACTCATCTGGGCAGGGGCATTCGATGGCTGGAAGATACCACGGCGGCAATTGTTGTGGGATTTGCGAGAAGCGCTGGATGAGGCTAGCCAGCCCCCTATGCTGCCGCTAAAGCCAAATGGCAAAAACACACCACACTTTGGCTTCCTATCCCCTCTCGCGCGGCTGTGGGCAGAGGTGACCCAAACTGGCATCAGCGCCGGCGCACACCAGACTGCGCTCGTGTGCGACCAGTTGTGCAAGCTGGGAGTGACCCCCAGCGGCCGGCTGGCGGACCTGGCTGATGGGCACCGGGTCCGGGTGGGCGGGGTGGTGGTTTCGGCCCAACGGCCACCAACGGCGAACGGCATTGCATTCCTGGCCGTGGAAGACGAGGGCGGGCTGGTCAACATAGTGCTGCAACCCAAGATCTACGAGGCCAGCAGGCAGGCGCTGCGTTCCCCTTTTGTGGTCATTGAAGGGCAGGTGCAAAAATGGAACGGAGCGACCAGTATCCTGGCAAGCAAGGTAATTCCACTGAAAGCGCCAAGCCAGGAATAACCCGAATCCCGGTGCCTCGCGCCGCGGCAGTAGCGATTCACCCATGGCCTGGTACATCCCTCGGAGCCCAGGGACTGCCGCTGCCCCGGGTGCCAGGCGCCAACCTCCACCGTACCCGCGCACCACGCCGGGGCCTCTCGGGGGGCGGGATGGTTGCAGGACAGGCAGCCGGCCACCCATTGGAAACAGATTGGCACAAAGATGGTAGGCTGCCGGCACCATTCGCGATTATAATACAGAGGAAAGAAGTCTGACGAACATGGATGAGGAGGCGATCAGCCAACCATTATGCGCCCAACTTGCTGTGCAAGAGGTCCAAATTGGATGCTGGTTACCGGCAGTGTGTGCTTGCAGAGGGAACGGCATCTTTTCTTTTTCGACATGCTTGACACAACCTACGCCGTTTGGTAGACTGGTTCCCACTTTCTGGTGGTGCCAGAGCCGTGGGGCAGCTCACGGCTTTTCTCATACTGTACGTCGAGTTGCACAGGTAGCCAAGACAGATGACACGAATGGCCAACATGTTGGCAGAGAACCGGGGCGATGATTATGCCTGGAGCGAACAGACCACCGCGGGACTGGTGCACTGGCTGCGCGCCGGCGGGCAGCTGGGGGAATGGGCTGATAACACCCTGGCCGACATTCAGTTCGCCAGCCAGGCACTACAGTTGACGATAGACGATACGGTGCTCAACCTCAGTTGTGGCTGGGGCCGGCACGCTATCGCTCTCGCAAACCACGAGCTGAACGTCATTGGCCTAGACGCCTCAGCCAGCCTTCTCGAACTGGCGAGAGAGACAGGCGAGCAGATGAATGTATCGGTCCAGTGGGTCCATGGTGACCTGGACGACCTGGCGCTGGCAGAGCAACTGAACGCGGTCGTTCAGTTCCGCGGCAACCTGCTGGAATGGGCCGAGAGCCCGGCCGACGCGCTGCACATGCTGGACCGGGTTCACGCCATTCTCAGACCGGGCGGCCGTTGTCTGTTCGGCACACCTGACTGGGAACTCGCGCCCCCGCTCCACAGGCAGAGCCGGGCGGAAACCGCGGAAAGCACACAAATCTACCATCGCTACTTTGACCCCGATAGCCGAACAGTCCGGTCGCAGACCATCGTCTTTGGCCAAGACGGGAGCCAACGCGAGTTCTGGCGTCACACCTGGCACCCCACTTTGGAGCAGGTCGCCTCACTGCTTTACCAGGCAGGTTTCCACGTTGAAGGCCAACTCAATGGCTTTAGCTTCTCCCCCTACGATCCCAACCGGCCAGGCTTGGTCTGGCTGGTGCAGCGGGGATGAGAGCGACCTCTGAAACTGACTGCGGAACACCAGAGCCGTCACTCGCTGCGACGAACGATGGCCCCCTGATTCACGGTCGGCAGACCAGATTGAGGCCGGTCACCCCAGATGACCTTCCATTCCTCAAGAAATTGTGGAACGATGGAGAGGTCATGCGTCATGAGGGTTTTCCCGACGGGCTGGGGATCACAGATGAGGGGATGTCCCACTGGTGGGAAAAGCACCAGCAATGGACAGCAACTCACCTCATTGTGGAAGCCCTGGACGGCACACCCTTGGGAGAGAGTGGTTGGGGCTTTAGTGGAGTACCCGGCGAACTGGAGATGAAACTAGCTCGCCCGCATTGGAGCCAGGGATTCGCCAGCGACGCGTTCGGAGCATTGCTGGACGCAATCTTTGACCATACCACCATTGACAACGTCATTGTCACGCCGCGCCCGGAGAATGAGGCAGCTCAGCGTCTATACCGGCGTTTCTGTTTCCGTCCCTCGCTGCCGCCACCTGGCTTGAACCCTGGAGAATGCGAATATTGGACCCTAGCGCGCGCCAATACACGCTCCCCGTCAACCTTGATATTCGACTGGGGCGGCGTGCTCATGCGCACCATGGATGATGACGGCCGGCGCTCGTGGGAGACCCGCTTGGGCCTACCGGCCGGCGGCGCCAATCAGGCAGTCTTTGGGAGCGCGGCTTGGCGGGATACCCAACTCGGGCGCTGCACCGCCGAGCAGTGCTGGAACGTCATTGGTGAGTCTCTCGAACTGACGCCCGTTGCCCTCACCCAGTTCCGGCGTGACTTTTGGGCTGGTGATCAGCTTAACCAACCGCTGATAGAACGCATCCACGAGTGGAAGACGGCAGGCTACCGAGTGGCTCTGCTCAGCAACTTCCCGGCCGAACTGGACGACCTGCTTTGCGCGCACGACTTGCGGGAGCTGTTCGATCCGGCCATAATCTCTGCACACGAAGGGGTCATGAAACCCGCGTCCCGGATCTTCTGGCGAACGCTGAGTCGGATGGGTATCAGCCCGGCCGATGCCCTTCTGGTGGACGACGCCGCAGAGAACGTGGCTGGCGCGAGAAATGTAGGCCTCCACGCTATTCAGTTTTGCACCACGCGGCAGGCCGTCAAGGAGATAGAGGAACTGCTGCCATGACGAGAGAATCCGACATCCAAGCCGTCATTTTCGATGTGGGTGGGGTGTTGGATACACCGGACCGCCGAGCCGAGGAGGACAGTGACCGCCGCCGGTTGGCTGCCCAACTGGGGCTCGACGTGGACGAGATGTGGCGGAGATTCTACCAGACTGAAACGTGGAAGCTGGCTCGCATCGGACAGATCACCGATGGGGAATTCTGGAATCGAAACCTGAGCCCCTTTGGCATCACCAACCTTGCCGACCAGCAGGCCTTCATCCAGCGGCTGTTTGCCTACAAAGGGGTATCCCCTGCAATGAGAGAGTTGCTGGAGGAGCTCGGCGGCCGAACCCGCTTGGCTATCATTAGCAATGCCTCCGATACTCTGGAAATCACGCTTGAGAAAAGATTCCAGATCGCCCACTATTTTGAGATTGTTGTCAACTCGGCCCGGGTCGGATACGCGAAACCCGAGCCTGCTATCTTTAGGATTGCGTTGGAGAGGCTTGCGCTACGGCCGGCGCAGACCGTCTTCACCGATGACCAGCAGCACAACGTGGACGCGGCCAGGGAATCGGGCTTGCATGCAGTTCTATTCACCGCCGCCCACGATTTGAGGAAACACCTGGTCGAGCTTGGGGTTCTCCGGGATTAGGTGCTGCTCATTCCCACTCGATCGTGGCGGGGGGTTTGCTGGTTATGTCATACAGCACCCGGTTGATGCCATCGACTGTGTTCACTATCCGGCTGCTGATCTGCGCCAGCACCTCCCAGTCCAGCCGCGCCCAGTCGGCGGTCATAAAGTCATCAGTCTGCACTGCTCTGATGACGGCCGGTTGTTCATAGGTTCGTGCGTCCCCCATTACCCCCACGCTTCGCACCGGCAACAGCACCACAAACGCCTGGGCCGTCAGATCACGCAGCCAGCCGCGCCGCCCCAACTCGTCCAATAGGATAGCGTCCGCCTGCCGCAACCGCTCCAGGCCTTCCCAGGTGACCTCCCCCAGGATGCGAATCGCCAATCCAGGCCCGGGGAACGGCTGGCGCCAAACGATCTCATCAGACAGTCCCAGCGCCTGACCAACCCGCCGCACTTCATCCTTGAACAGGGAACGCAATGGCTCCACAATCCCGGCAAACTCCATATCATCCGGCAAGCCGCCCACGTTGTGATGCGACTTGATCCTGCGCGCCCCTCCCATTTGCGGCGAGGCATCCTGCTGCAGGCGAGGCAATCCGCTCTGCCGGAGGTGTTCCGGGCCCCGCTCCCCGACGGCGCTCTCGATAACATCTGGGTAGATGGTCCCCTGGCCCAGATAAAGCCGATCCGGCCTGCCGATATCGCGCGCTGCACGCTCAAAGATGCGCACGAAACGCTCACCAATCAACCGCCGCTTTCGCTCCGGGTCGGTGACATTCTTCAGCATCTCCAGGTACTCTTCAACGGCATTGACCGCCACCAACCGCATGCCCATCTCTCGCTGGAACGTCTCCACGACCATTTCCGGCTCGCCCAGCCGCATCAGGCCGGTATCCACAAAAACACACGTTAACCGATCGCCAATGGCGCGACTGGCAAGTGCGGCAACGACCGCACTGTCCACGCCGCCGCTAAGCCCGAGCACTATCTGGCCATCGCCGACCTGATCACGTATGGCAGCAATTGCCCGTTCGATGAAGCTGCTGGCCGTCCAGTCCGGCCTGCAGCCGCAGATATCCACCGCGAAATTGCGCAGAATGGCCAAGCCACGCAGAGTGTTGGCCACTTCTGGATGAAACTGGACCCCGTAGCGATCATGCTCGATGTCTCCCATGACGGAGAAGTGAGAGTTATCGGAACGTCCCAGAGCAACAAACCCCTGCGGCAGCCGCTCAATCCGGTCGCCGTGGGACATCCACACGGTCAGCGAATCACACGGCGGGGAGAAAGCGAACAGGCGGGTGGGAGGGCCGATCAGTTCGACTTTGGCCCTCCCGTATTCGCGCGTCGCCGCGGGAGCCACCACACCACCCAGATGATGCGCCAGCAATTGCATCCCGTAGCAGATCCCCAAGACCGGCAGCCCCGATCTCAACACATAGTCAGGCAGGGATGGTGCGCCCCTCGCATAGACCGATTCCGGACCCCCGCTGAGGATGAAGCCATTGGGGCTGCACGCCAGTACTTCCGTGGCCGGCGCCGCCCAGTGAAACAGCTCAGAGTAAACCCCCGCCTCCCTTACGCGCCGAGCTATGAGCTGGGAGTACTGGGAACCAAAGTCAAGAATCGCCACTCCATCGCACGATGGCAGACAGCCTTTGCCACGTTGCGATGTGGTCGTCGTGAAAACGTCGGCGCTTCCCGATCCGCCCCCTGATCTCTCCTGCGGAGCGCCCTGAGGACGCTGCATCGGTTAGTCCTCGTCCGCCAGTTCGAGCTTGCCGTCGCTCATGTCGGTGACGACTGCCAGCGCCCTCACCGGCACATCCAGGATGCTGAGCAGTTCCCGGCCGCCCTCAAACCTCTTCTCGATCAGCGCACCAATGCCCACCAGAGTCGCTCCGGCCGCCCTGACCAAACGCGCCAGCGCCATGATCGTAAGGCCGGAAGCCAAGAAATCGTCAATGATCAGCACCCGGTCGCCAATGGCCACAAACTCGGGCGAGATCATCAACTCGATCAGGCGTCCCTTTGTGTGTGACGGACTGACGGTCAGGTAGATGTCGGATGTCATCGTGACGGGTTTTCTCTTGCGCGCAAAGACGACCGGAGCCCCGATCACCAAGCCGGTCATCAGTGCCGGAGCGATCCCTGATATCTCGGCGGTGAGTATCTTGTCAGGCCGAGCATCAGCAAAGCAACGGGCGAATTCCTCCCCGCACGCCTTCATCAGCATCGGGTCCACCTGGTGATTGATGAAATCATCCACCTTCAGTATGCCCCCGCCCAGGTTCCGGCCTGATGTCAATATGCGTTGCTTCAGTTCTTCCATCGAGCGATCTCCTGTTGGCAGTCTGTGAAGTTGCTGCAGATTGTAACCCAGCGCCAGAGACGTGACAAGACCCGACCCGTCTACCACCCTTGCCATTTTCCAGAGGAAGCAGATAATGATAGCCGGATTCGGTCCCGCTATGTGGTTGATGGTTCTATCAGGAAACCAAGCCATTGCGCACACTTGTCTTGGGAGCAACTAGCCTTATTGGCAATAACGTTCTTCGCGCGGCCATTGATGCTGGATGGGAAACGGTCGTGCTTGAGCAGGCAAGTCTTCGCCGCGCCGCCCTTGAGGGGCTGGAAGCGGAGATAATTGCCGGTAATCCAGACGAACCCGACGCGCTGGTCAGCGCGATGAGAGGGTGCGAGACGCTCTTCCACACGGCTGGCTACTCGCCGCCCAACAGGCTCCACCACCTACACCGCCTGGCTCAAGCCCGCCAACACATCGGCCGGGTGCTCCGGGCAGCCCAAGAGGCGCGAATCACCCGTCTGGTGTATACGAGTTCCACCAGCACCATCGGCCGGCCTGATACCCCATCCAGCCTCCCTGACGAATGGAACCGGTACCGGCTGGGACAGGCGCTCCATCCATATTGGGATGCCAAACTCGTCCAGGAGGAGGCGGTTCTGGCCTTTGGTCGGGAGAGCGGGATCCCCGTCGTCATCCTCAACGCATCCGAGGCAGTGGGGCCCTTTGATTTTGATCTCGTGGCCAGCCAGCCGCTGTTGGAGATGGCCAGGCGGGGGAGTCGCCGGTACATGCCGGGCCGGATCAGCGTGGCCGATGCTCGGGACATGGCACAAGGACACATAATGGCTGCCCAACACGGCCGGGCAGGGGAAAGATACATCGTAGCAGGACACAACATCACCAGACAAGAGATGACGGCGGTGATGGCGTTCGCCTGCAAACGGCCGCCGCCCGACAGGCCAGTAAACATGCATCGGTTTGAGCGCTGGACCCGCTTCTCCGAACGACTCTCTTGTCTGGGGCGCCGGGACCGGCCATTCCCCCTCGGCTACCTGGTGGCGGCAGTACGGCTTGGCGGCTGGTACGCCAGCGGCAAGGCAAGGGCAGAGCTGGGATATACCAACCGGCCGCTCATCAATTCGTTCCGTACCACCCTGTCGTGGCTGCAAGAGATGAGCTTTCTCCGGTAGATGGCCCTCGCTCCATGGTTGGGCCGCAGGGAATGCCTGACCGGGAGCAGTACTACTTCTGACACTGGTCCGCCCCCGCATTGATGACGTGAGGACCTATCCTCCTGCCCGGTCGAATTCGCGCTCAAGGAAATCCCCATTGCGTTTCTCCCACCCAGCCGCACCATGTTCCGGGGCAAGCTATGCTACCCCGGTTAGTGCGCAAGGCTCAAGAATAACCCCGATCCGGGCCTGCTGGACGACACCGTTCGCGACGATCTAGCCGGGTTGACCTTCACTCAACCGGCTTTCGAGCTGGCAGGCCCGTTTTCCACATCACCCCCAGAGTACTATTGACCTCTACTTCCTCTACATATAGACTTAGGTTAGGATTTGGTTAGCTTGGAGACAGGGGTTCCGTCTCAGTCTTGTACAACTCAAGACGGCGGTGCCAGGAGAACGCATCATGAAGACCAGACG
>WSZX01000237.1 GCA_013139935.1 Ardenticatenales bacterium | reverse complement strand
CGCGCGTGCGGTCAGCCACCCGCTGCTCCAGCTCCTCGGCGTGGCGCTGCACTTGTTCGTAGAGCCGCTGCCGCTCTTGCTCGGTCCGTTTCTGTTCCGAGATGTCACGCAGAAATCCTACGGTATGCATCTCTCCACCAAACTCATAGGTAGAGACTCCCAACTCCACATCAAAAACGGAACCATCTCTTCTCAGCCCGCGTGTTTCGTACAGCGAGGCAACGGGTTCGCCTTTCGCACGGCGGCGCACACTCTCCACCATTTGCGCCCGCTCCTCCGGAGCAATGTCATCTACCAAAGACTTTCCGGTCAATACGGTGTCCTGATCATAGCCGAACAACTCGAGATACGCCGAGTTGACCATCACTTGAACACCTTCTTTTGCCATGCCCAACGCGTAACTTGAGCGTTCAAAGAGAGCGCGAAATCTGGCCTCGCTCTCTTCAAGCTGCGCTTGCGCCTGCCTCTGCTCGGTAACATCCCTCAAGGTAAAGAGGAATAACTCAATTTCTTCTTCTTCATCTAGAATGGGCACTACACCTAAATCCCAATAGCTTGTGCCCCGCTCCGGATGATCCGGGAATACAAATGGTCGCGCAGATTTCCGATAGATGGATTTCCTCTTTTTCGCTTCATCAACTTCAACCTTGAAGCTAGATGGATAAAACTCGAAATGATTGTGACCAGGAAACTCGGATGAATCCCTTTGACAGGCTTCGGCGTAGGCTTCGCTGACCCGAATGAAATTATAGTCTTTGTCAAGAAGAACAATACTATCGAGTGAATGTTCAAAAACCAGGTCTAGGAGCCTGGCCTGCTCTTTGGTAGTTTTCTCCGCCTGCTTGCGCTCGGTGATGTCCTCAGTGGTACCGAGGACACCTACGACGTTGCCCTCCGTGTCTCGCAGCGGCACCTTGTTGGTCCTGGCCCATGCGTGGGTGTCGTCAGCTCGGAGATATGGCTCGATAATGTCGTATTCGGGAATACCTGATTCCATAACCCTCCTATCGTCCTCCCGAAACGAATCCGATTGCTTCTTTTCCCACGGAAGATCATAGTCGCTCTTTCCGACAACCGCCTCTAGAGACTCTAGTCCGGACCATTCGAGCCAGGCGCGGTTGCCGCCGACGTAAAACGAATCGCGATCTTTCCAAAAGACTCCAGTAGGGATTGAGTCCAATACAGTCTGCAACATGTGCTGTGAATCACACAGCGCCGCTAGCGTAGCATCCCTCTGGGACTCTGCCTGCTTGCGCTCGGTGATTTCATGCAAAGCTTCTTCGTACAACCGGGCATTCTCGACAGCGATGGCCGCGTGGTTGGCAAAAAGGGTCAGCAGATCCAGGTCGGCTTGCGTAAACCGCCGGCTCTCCATTTCGTGCAGGACCTGTACCACCCCTGTCACCTGGCCCTTCCAGATCATCGGTGCACTGAGAACGGCTGTGAAAGGTTGCTCCTCTTCAAAGGCGCCGGCCCGGCCACTCCAGGCACGATAATCTTCAATGATGAGTGGTTCCCCGGTCTTGGCTACGGTGCCAGCCGCACCCTCACCGTACTTGAGCACGGTCCCGGTGTAATCATGAGGGGTGTTGTAGCTCACCACGCAGCGGGCCTGCTCTTGGTCTGGATCGCACAGGTAGAGCCCACCGCCAAGGGCATTCAGCAGCAGCGTTGCCCGCTCGACGATGGTTTGGAGCAGGGTAGGCAAGTCGTGCGGAACAGTGATCTCGAGCACGGTTGCCTGGAGTGCGGCCAGCTCTTCGGCCCGGCGCTGCAGCGCCTGCTCCGCCTGCTTGCGCTCGGTGATGTCAAGATGGGAGGCCATGATGTGCACCGGTTTGCCATTCTGGTCTTTGATCACGGAAGCTGAGACCTGGCAATCAAAGCAGGAGCCATCCTTACGTTTGGCGACCAGTTCGCCAAGCCAGGATCCATGTTGTATCAATTTCTCCATTCCGAAAGCGACTTTTTCCGGTTCCGCCCATCCGCTCTCAACCGGTGTACCTTCCATTACATCGTGCTCGAAATCATACCCCCATGCGCGATAAGCTGCCTTGTTTCCGTACGTGTTGACTCCTGCCATCGTCGCAAGCGTGATACTGAAGGCTGATTCATCGACAGCGTTTTTCAGAAGGTAAAGCTCTTCTTCGGCTTGCTTGCGCTCGGTGATGTCGGTATCCGTCCCGATCATGCGATAGGCCACCCCGTTTTCGTCGCGCAGGGCCGTGCCTCGGGTCAGATACCAACGGATGCTGCCATCCCGGTGCAGCATGCGATGGGCGATATCATGGACCGGTGTCCGGCCCTCGATGTGTGCCGTCGCGGCCGCCATCACCGCTTCGGCGTCGTCGGGGTGGACCAGGCGGCCCCAATCATCCAGTTGGTTGCGGATCTCGTGGTCCGCGTAGCCGAGCATGGCTTTCAGGTTCGGGTCCACAAAGATCTCGTCCGTTCGGAGATCCCAGTCCCAAACGCCGGACTGGCCTGCCTTCGAAGCCTGCTCGTGGCGTGCCTGGCTCAGACGCAATGCCTTTTCGACCCGCACCCGCTCGGTGATGTCGCTGACGATGTGGACCGCGCCGGCATACCCGCCGGTCTCGTCCAGGATGGGATCCACGGTGACTTGATACCACCCCTCGCCAATCTGCAATTCCGTTGTCTCGCGGCGCAGGCTGTCTCTCGCCCGCAGGAGGGGACATTCGGGGATCGGCTGCGTTGTACCGTGCACGATCTCCCAGCAGTGTTTGCCAATCATCTCGCTGGGTGGTCGCTGGAATAGCCGCTCGGCCGTCTCGTTGCAGCGCAGTATGCGCTGGTCTTGGCCGACAGTCCATATGGCGTCGTTCGTGGCGTCAAAGGTGTTTTGCCACTCCCGCGCCCCCTGACGATACCCTTCCACCGTCATTATGGTCTTGTAGGCCCGTAAACCCGATATGACCAGGGAAAAGAGCTTATCAACTGTCAATTCCGTTTGGGTTACGTAACCGTCAATGTCATAAGCAACAAGAACCTTCCTCTCCGGCGCCTCTCCGGGATCACCGGTTCGCAATACAAGG
>WSZX01000097.1 GCA_013139935.1 Ardenticatenales bacterium | reverse complement strand
CGGTCCTTTCTTCCAAATGGTCCTGGTTTCAGGGAGACGGCGCCCACAACCTGACCATCGAGTTCCGCAACCAGCCTTGCCATGCGAGGTGTGGTCAGGTATCGGCGCAGACGCTCGATTTCGGCCGGCAAGTCTCCCACCCCCTCGGGTTCTATCCCGACATGGATGCCTTCTCGCGCCACCTCCAGCAGGCCGGCGTGCAGCGCTGGCGCATCGCCATATGCGGCGTGACGAATGATTATCCGCCGGCCGTCCTTCGCCGAGTATCGCAGAGGCCAATCCACACTCATTCTGCGTTCCTGCCAGTCTCCATATAGCAAAAGCCCCCATCCCTATGCGGGACGAGGGCATCAAGCTCTCGCGGTACCACCCTGCTTCCCGGCAATGCTTGTGCCGGGCACTCTCAACACCAACAGCACTCCCCGACAGGAACGAGCGATTGGCTACCCTGCTAACGGCGGGCTGCCGGAGCAGACTATTCACCAACACCTGTTGGTTTTCACCTGTCGGCTCGGGAGTGAACTTGGCGGGCTCATGCCGGGCCGGGCTCTCAGTCTGTGGCCCGGCCTCCCTGGCGGCTGCTCGGTCCCCACATAGCGCTTCGCGACGCCTAATGTGCATCCCGCTTTGTGAGGCTGTTTTCCCGACAATCTTCTCCGTCGTCGCCTTTGCCTATTCAGTTCCGAGTCATGGCTCAAGCAGTCCAAGATGACTCGTCTGGCTCGGGATTATCCCAATCGGATTCCCTTTTGTCAAGCCAAATCAAAGCTGCTACAATCTCAGCTTATGATCCAAGAGGCACCAGAGGTTTCACTGTCCATTGTCGCGCCCGTCTACAACGAGGCTTCCAACATCCGGCCTCTCTACGACGAGATCACTAGGGCGCTGGAAGGCGTGGCGGAGGATTATGAGATCATCCTGGTGGACGATGGCAGTACCGACGGTGGGTTTGAGATCATGGAAGCGTTGCACCGCGTGGACCCACGGCTCGTCGTGGTCAGATTCCGGCGCAACTTTGGCCAGTCGGCCGCCTTTGCGGCCGGTTTCAACTACGCTCGGGGCGAGACTATCGTCACGCTGGACGCGGACCTGCAGAACGACCCGGCCGACATTCCATTATTGCTGAGCAAACTGGCTGAGGGTTATGATGTGGTGGCTGGTTGGCGGAAGAACCGCAAGGACAACATTGTCCGCCGGATTCCATCTGTGTTCGCCAACTGGCTCATCGCCCGCACGACCGGCGTTCACCTGCACGATACGGGCTGTTCGTTGCGGGCCTACCGTCGTGAGGTGATTGAGAACATTCGTCTCTACGGTGAGATGCACCGCTTTGTCCCCGCGCTGGCCAGTTGGGTTGGCATTACGCTCGCCGAAGTGCCAGTCAACCACCGGCCGCGCACCCAGGGAGTAGCGAAATACGGCAGGTTCGGCCTGGACCGTTCCTTTCGTGTCATTCTGGATTTGGTGACGGTCTACTTTTTGCTGGGTTTCTTTGGCCGGCCGATGCACCTCTTTGGCGGGGTGGGACTCATTTCTGGCACGCTGGGCGTCATCATCGGCCTATACCTCTCGGCTGTCAAGGTGTTTACGGGTCAAGATATTGGCGACCGGCCGCTGCTCCTGCTGGCGGTCCTGCTCGCCATCATCGGCGTGCAATTCCTTGCCATGGGGTTGCTGGGCGAGATACTTGTTCGGACCTATTACGAGAGCCAGGACAAGCCAACCTACCACGTCAGAACGGTGCTCTCAAGAGATCGTTGAGCCCTGATCCTGGCTTCTGGACCCAGGGTGCCTCTGCCATTTCGCGCGCAGTTTGATTCAATGCTGTCCCAGTTGGGTTCTCCCGCCCACGCACGTCGGAGCCCAGGCGCGCGAGGGGTGCCGCTTGGACTACTCTCGCAGCCCACTTGATACCCGGTAACAGACTGTCCGGTGAAGAGAGTGTAGAAAAACAAGCGAGGCGCCGTCCCCTCTGCAATTCCGCTGCTGCACAAGGAAAGCTGGCAGGGGTGGCGAAGGGGGCGCAAAGCGCCCCAACCCCTGCCTCTCTCTCCCGTCACCGCAGCCCCTTTTTCAACACCCTCGTGAATGGGAGATGCCTCGCATCTGACCTTGGAGGAAACCGGGGGGGGCAGGGGCCGGGAAACGGAAAAAGGCCAGCGGCGAGGTTTCTCCACCGGCCTTTTCGATCACTGTGTGGCGTTAGGGTGATCGTCTACTCTGGGTAGTTGACCGGCACGACCGTGGCCTCGATTTCAACCTCCATGTCGCCGATCATCTGGAGCACCGTCCGCACGATCTCTTCCGCGGGCACCGTCCAACTTCCCTTACCGTCACGACGTTTGAGTTCCAGTCCGCCCGCAGCCAGAGCGCGTTCGCCCACCACCAACCGCAGCGGTATGCCAATCAGATCTGCATCGTTGAACTTGACTCCCGGTCGTTCGTCCCGGTCGTCGTACAGCACTTCAACTCCCGCCCTCTGCAGATCTTGATACAACTGCTCCGCCACTGCTTGGGTATCAACCTTTTTGCCTGGCAGGAATACAAGATGCACCTGATAGGGGGCAACCGTCATCGGCATGATGAGGCCATGCTCGTCATGGTGTTCCTCAGCCACGCAGGCCAGTAGCCGGCCGGGGCCTATACCGTAGGAGCCCATGACGATGGGTTTGAGCTGTCCATCTCTATCGAGGAAGTTGGCTCCCATCGCCGCGCTGTAGCGGGTACCCAGTTGAAAGATATTGCCAATCTCCACTCCGCGCGACATGCTCAGAGGTGCACCACAACTGGGGCAGCCGTACCCCTCTTGCGCGGCCGAGATGTCGGTGATGATGTCAGCCGCATAATCCCGATCATAGTTAATGTTCCTGTAATGATAGTCTACTCTGTTGGCCCCTCCAACCATGTTGGGAGATCGCGGGATTAGGTCGTCCACTACCACCAGTATGTCCTGGATGCCGATGGGCGATCCAAAGCCTGGCTCTATCCCCTTTTCAAATATCTCCTCTTCTGTTGCCGGCCGCAACTCTTTGGCACGGAGCGCATTCGTCAGCTTGGTTTCGTTCAGCTCCATATCCCCGCGCAGGATGGCCAGCACGAATTTCTCCACGTCTTGCTCGTCCTCGGCCACGGTGGCAATCAGGAAGATTGCCTTGGCCGTCTTGTTCTCTGGAATTCCCATGAACTCGGCGAGTC
>WSZX01000522.1 GCA_013139935.1 Ardenticatenales bacterium | reverse complement strand
GGTGTCGGTCATGCCCCCTCCACCGCCACGAGAGCACGAGCCGCTGCCTCCCCGACCACCGACGACAGCTACACCGGTATCCCGGCCATCCTACAAACCCCCCGAGGAGGAACGGAAGAGCCGCAAGAAGCTGATGATTGGCTGTGGCTGCCTGCTGGTGATCTTTATCTGCGTTGCCACGTTGGTGGTCGCAGGGGTGCCAAAGCTACTGTTGGACCTGTGGAATGCGCCTGCAGAGTTCTGGCAGGACCCAATTGGCAACTGGAGCAGTCTCTTCGGCGTTGTTATGCTGCTGCCGTTCTTCTAAGCCCCGTTCCTGAACGAGCCCTGGTGGCTGCCTGTCGGACGCCGGGGCTCGGATGGCTTTCCCGCGAGCCAGATTGCCCCTACGGTCGCCAGGCAACAGGCGGCCGCGCCCACCCAGAAGGCTTCGTTCACTACCTGGACGGTCGCCTGAGACCCGATTTCTAACATCTGCTCCAGGCTGCTTGCCACGGCCCCGGAATCGGCGGCTGCGAGCAGGCTTGTGCTGATCTCCCGGAAGCGGCGCACGCCGTACGAAGTCATCACCGAGACGCCCACGGTCATCCCTATCAGCCGCAGGACGATGACTAGCGCGGCCGCCATCCCTCGTTCCCGCTCTCCGGCTGCATTGATAACGACCGTAGCGGCCGGCGAGATGACCAGCCCCAACCCGATGCCGCTAATCACCAGCGGCGGAACCATTTGGGCGTAGTTCGTGTGCGGCGTCCATGTTCCCAGTGCCACAAAGCCGGCTGCTCCTAACAGTAGCCCAAGCCAGGCCGGAGGCCGGTAGCCCAGCCGATTCACCATCCATCCCCCGGGTATCGCTGCAAGCGCCATCGGTATGGTATAGGCGGAGAGCAGCCAGCCGCTCATCCAGGCCCTCTCGGCCGGCGATCCGGGGATTATTATGTTGATGAAAAGGGGCACATTGACCAGCCCGATGACGACACAGTAGCCCAGGACAAAGTTGATCAGGCCGGCGGCAGCGACCCCGGGCCGCCGGAACAACCCCAACGCCAAGAGGGGATGGGAGGAGCGGTGCTCCACCCAGAGGAATGCTAGGAAGAGGGCTCCGGCCGCCAGCATCAAGGGCACGGCGTAGGCGGGTGCGCCGGGAGGTTCGTCGAGGACGGCGGCCGATAGAGTCAACTCGCCGCCCGAGCCGAGCCCCAGATTCAGCGCCGTCAGGCACAGGGCGATCAAGACGGCTCCAAGCCAGTCCAACCGTTCTGCTGTCCGCGGCTGGGGTACCTTTTGCAGCGCCCACCAGGTCAGCGCCAGGGCGAGCAAGGCGATCGGGATGTTGAGCCAGAAGATCAACCTCCAGTCAAACATTCGGACCATGATTCCACCGTACAGATGGCCGGTAACCCAACCGGCCGTGTCCACTGCTCCAATGAGCCCTACCAGCGCCGCTCGACGGCCGGGGGGGAACAGATCTCCTACCAGGGCCATACTAACTGGCACCATTGCCCCGCCCCCAATCGCTTGTACCACGCGGCCGGCAATCAACCAGGGCAGCGTGTCGGCCACTGCCACGCCAGCCGACCCAACCGTAAAGATAGAGAGGCAGATCAGATAGACCCGGCGGCGGCCGTAGAGGTCGCTCACCCGCCCCATGAAACTCATCGTCACCGAATAGGCCAGCAAGTAGCCAGTTACCAGCCAACTGGCCTGATCCAGGTCGGTCTGCAGGGGGATCTCCAGGTCATACATCACCTGGGGCAGCACGGCCGAGATGACCGTCAGGTCCAACGCCCCAATAAAGACGGGGAGGCAGACCAGCGCCATGATGAGCCCAGGGTTGGCGCCCCTGGAGCTATTCTGGGGGCTGGATATCCAACGGTTCATCGAACAGGCTGAGCTCGATTATCCATTCCATTGGCTCTTCGGGGTCAGACTCGGGCAGCACGAGGCGGACGCGGTGGATCAGAAAGGTGGTAGGATCGATCCAGGCCTCCAAATCGGCCGGGCCGGATGGAATGAGGCCGCCAGACATCGTGTGCACTTGTTCGCCGGTGGTCTCGCTCGTCAGATGCCAGAAAGTGCCGTCCAAACCGTCAAACCCGGCCGGGCCGTCCAAGTGGGTTCTGGCAGCGATCAGCCCCTGAGTCATCAGGTGGGGGATGCCGACCTGGGCGTCAAAGAGCGCCGAGGGGCCAAGTTCCCAGCCGGCCGGTAGCTCCTCCCACTGACCGGTGAGTAGATTGGTCATCCACTGTTTGTTCTGAACCGAGATTACCTGGATCTCGGTCACAAAACCAGCCGCCATTACCTTGACAGCCGCCTGCAGCCGGTCGGGAGCGGCATAGTCCCCCTCGGCGCGGCGGAAAACCAGGGTTTTTTCCGCATCTATGTAGGCGGGCGATCCGTTTCGCTCGAGGACAAAGTGGAGCCATTTCACCGTCTGCATGGCTGAGCCGGCTTGTGCTGCCAACGCCAGTGGATCTGGTGCAGGTGTGGGGGTGACGGTTGGCTCGGGCGCACAGCCGACTCCGAGCAGGATCACAAACAGGATTAACGCAAACACAATTCTCTTTTGCATGATTGTCTCCCTCCCAGAGATGAGCTATTGTACAGGGAATTCCGGTTGGGTGCCACTCCCCCCCCCCCACGCATTCCCGCCTCTTCCCTCTCGTTGCCGTCGAGACGCGACAATTACGCGGCGCTCCTACCCCACTGTCCGAGCCCGGGCCAGAACCTCAGTCTGTAGCGGCTTTCAGACAAAAGAGGGTCGTGAATGGCAAGATGAGAGGAGTTCCATT
>WSZX01000135.1 GCA_013139935.1 Ardenticatenales bacterium | reverse complement strand
TGGAGGGGCAGTATGTCAAGGTGATGACGTTGCACGCGACCAAGGGGCTCGAGTTCCCCATTGTGGGTATCGCGCACGTGGAGGCGGATCGACTGCCCCGCGAGACGGGCGCGAGGCATCCGAGAGAGATTGCGGAACACGTGGACGACGAGCGGCTGGTGTTCTATGTGGGCTGCACGCGAGCGACGCGCCGGCTATTTGTCACCCATGACCGCGGGTCGCCCTCGCCGTTTCTGGATGAGCTGTCGGAGGAGCATTGGGTGCGGGAGGGTGGGGATGGAGGGGCGGAAAAAACAGAAGCGAATTCAAGTTGACAATGGAACACCGTTTGTGCTAGAATATGTGTGAAGCGGCATCGTAAAGCCTGCTGACCCTGGCCACTCGGAGAGTGGACCTAGCTGGGGCTGAAATGCACCGGGACAGAGTGAAATCGGGGCGCAGGGTGAGCCGCTTTTTTTCTCACCACTTGACGATCTCCACGATCTCCTCAACGACAACCGTGTCCGCGATGATCTGATAGAATCGGTCATCCCCCCGCTCGTACTTTTGAAAGAACGCCCAGGCGACATGATCAACCGCCTGAAGTGCCTTGTGGGCGATCGAATCTTCCTGGCGGATGACGACTGCTTGTGGATGCAGGTCCGCTATGCCCTCTCGGATCCGCCTCTCAAGCCGCGAGCATAATGTCTGGTTGGTGTATCGTCGGTCCAATAGAACTTCCAGGCGTGGCCATCGACTCACGGCATGCCTCAGAACCCTGGTGACTGCCTCGCGGAAGATCTCCTCCGCATCGCGTGGGGGGCGGACGATGTGCCGTTTGTCCACGATCACGCTGACGATGGCCACTGGCTCCTGAGCGATGGCGCGCAAGAGGCGCTCGATGACCGGCGCCCTAGAAGAGCTGGCCTTGATCTCACCCGAGGCCAAACTGGTGCCGTGTTTCTTGTGTGCTCGCTTGACATGCAACTCAAGCGGCCGCGGACGGGTTGTGCTCAGCAATGCGACGACCAGGAGATGGCTGCCTGAGAAAGGGTCTGCCGTCCCGGATTCATCCACAAAGGCATAGTGCAGCGTACCGCCGGATCTGGATATGTCCGGCATCACAACCGTCTGCGAGAATCATGTTGCATCGTCAGAGAAGAGCCCTCACCCACGGATCGAGCGGTGACCAAGACGGGAAGAGATTTTAGCACACGGCCGTATGCCAGGCAAACCGGGTTTCCGGGGCCGCGCACTTTGAGTTGGGTGGGTATGGGATACAATGCTGCCAAAGTGACGCATTGAGCGCCAGTCGGCCGATCCCTCCACACTGACACACGAGGCCCGAAGATGGAAGAGATGTCGATCACCGAACTCCAGGATAAGATGAAATCGGGCGAGTATACCGCCCGTATGATCACCGAAATGTACCTCGAACGCATCCAAGAACTCGACCAGCAGGGTCCGGCTCTCAATGCGGTCCTGGAGCTCAATCCGGACGCGCTGGCGATCGCCGATGCCCTGGATGCCGAGCGGAGCGCCAAGGGCCCCCGCGGCCCGCTGCACGGGATCCCGGTGATGGTCAAGGACAATATCGATACGGCCGACAAGATGATGACCACCGCCGGCTCACTGGCGCTGGTTGGCTCTTACGCGGAAAGGGATTCCCGGGTGGTGACAAAGCTCCGACAGGCGGGCGCGATCATCCTCGGCAAAACCAACCTCAGCGAGTGGGCCAACTTTCGGGGCAAGCGCTCGACCAGTGGCTGGAGCAGCCGAGGCGGCCAAACCCGGAATCCCTATGCGCTGGATCGAAACCCCTGCGGCTCCAGCTCGGGCTCGGCCGTGGCGGTCGCGGCCGACCTGTGCCCCTTGGCGATCGGCACCGAAACCGACGGGTCGATCATCTGCCCCGCGCAGACAAACTCGATCGTCGGGATAAAGCCGACGATGGGTCTGGTCAGCCGGGCGGGGATAATTCCCATCGCTCACAGCCAGGATACGGCCGGTCCGATGGCGAGGAGTGTCGCCGATGCGGCGATCCTGCTGGGTGCGCTCGTGGGCGTCGATCCGGCAGATCCCGCCACGGCCGACAGTGCCGCCCGGTTCCTTGCGGATTACTCGCAGTTTTTGGATCCGGAGGGTCTGCGCGGGGCCCGGATCGGGGTCGCGCGCAACTTTTTCGGCTTTCATGATCGGGTGGATGGGATCCTGGAAGCATGTATCAAGGAGATCGAGCGCCTGGGGGCGACCGTGGTGGATCCGGCCGCCGTCAAAGGGGTCAAGGAGCTGGAGGAGCCCGAATTCGAGGTACTGCTGTTCGAATTCAAGGCGGATCTGAACGCCTATCTGGCGGGATTGGGTCCGGACGCACCGGTGCATTCTCTGGCAGAGATCATCGAGTTCAATGAGCGAAATCGGGACGCGGTGATGCCCCATTTTGGTCAGGAAATCATGCTCATGGCGCAGGAGAAAGGGCCGCTCACCAGCGCCGAGTACCTGAAAGCGCTGGAGGAATGCCGCCGGCTCTCTCAATGCGAGGGGATCGACGCCACGCTGCAGGAGCACCAACTGGACGCGATCGTGGCGCCCTCGGGAGGACCGGTCTGGCTGACCGATTGGGTCACCGGCGATCACTATACAGGAGGGAGTTCGGCGCCGGCCGCGGTGGCAGGATATCCGAGTATCACGGTTCCGGCCGGCTATGTTTCCGGATTGCCGGTCGGTATCTCGTTCTTGGGCGGGGCTTTTCAGGAGCCGATGCTCATCAAGCTTGCCTATTCATTCGAGCAGGGTACCCGGGTTCGCCGCCGGCCGCGGTTTCTGGCGACCGCTGACCTGGGTGGGTGATGGTCGCGCGCACCGCATTCGGAGCTGAGCTTGCAGAGAACGAACCAACCTGATGGGCGAGAGGCTGTGGGTCTCTCTGTCCAGGCGCTGCTGGATGCTGGCGCAGAGCTATTGTGGCTGGCAGTCCGGTGGAGGGGGCAACAGGTGCCGGCGCCCGG
>WSZX01000053.1 GCA_013139935.1 Ardenticatenales bacterium | reverse complement strand
TGATATCCTCGCTTTTTCACTATGTGCTTTCCTTGGCAGCAACCTGGCGCTGGTGACGGAATGGAACATGGCCGCGACGCCGTCGGTGTCCGAGGCCATGACGTTGCGGTAGAGGTCCGAAGCCGGAATATCGCCCGGGGGGAAGTGCTCGCTCCTCAGTCGACAGCCGCACCTGGCGTGCTGACGCGCAGGGCAGAGAAACAACTGGAGCGCCGGCTGTCGCGAATCGTTGTGTACATCAACCTTGTATTTGTGTGCATACCGGCAGCGCGACCTCTCTCACTTTTGTCCAGGGCAACAATCGCGCCCAGAAACACAGCCGGAGAAATCCTTATTCCCACATCCCAACTCCACGATCGTAGCCCGATGATCCAGCATGGATTCATGCGCACGTATCACTTCACCCTCAGAGGCTCAGCCCAGGTGCCTGACAAAGCGCGAGCCTGCGGTCCAGGCCAAAAGCTCAGTCGAACGGCAGGTCGGCTATGCTTTCCAGCACATAGTCCGGCTGGACCGCTGAATGAACAAGGTCCTCCTTCCGGGTGACGCCGCTCAACACCAGCGCGGTAGACATGCCGGCGCGGCGGCCCATTAGAATATCGGTTTCCAGGCGGTCGCCCACCACCAGGCAGGCCTCGGCCGGCAGCCCTAGTTGTTTCAACGCTATTTCCACGATCAAGGAGGAAGGCTTTCCCACGACCAGTTCCACTTTACGGCCGCTACATCCATCCAGTGCGCCGATGACAGCGCCCGCATCCGGGATTTCGCCCTCTTCAACCGGGCAGGTAGGGTCGGCGTTGGTGGCCAAAAAGCGCGCCCCCCGGCGCAGAGCCTGAAAGCCGATGTCGAGCTTGCGGTAGTCAAAGGTGCGGTCAAAGCTGGCCACCACCACCTCGATCTCGGCCGGTGTTTGACCAAGACGCAGACCGGCCGCGGCTAGTTCATCCAACAGCGGCGGCTCGCCGATGGCAAAGACGGTGGCCCCGGGCATCTCTCGGGCCAGGTAGCGGGCCAGGACGAGAGACGAGTTGATGACTTGATCTGGGGAGGTGGGGATCCCAAGGTGGGTCAACTTTTCGGCGTAGGCCGGCCGCCGCTGCAAGGGTTTGTTGGAGAGGAAAACCACCCCGCAGCCGCGTTTTCGCAACTCGGCAATGGTTTCAGAAGCGCCTGGGATAGCCTTTTCTCCCAGATATACGGTTCCATCCAGATCGAAGATATAACCACGGAAATTCGGCATATTCTATTACTTTCTCGATAGTTCGGCCTGCACCGATTTGTCCATTGCCACCACCAACGCCTGTTCCATCCCCATGTCGACAATGGTGGCAGCGGTATAGTCGTGACAGGCATCAATAGAGCCGCCCACTTGTCGGGCCGCTTCCGGGACAAGATAGGCCAAGCCCGGCATTGTGCGGTCGACCAGTATCTTTCTCTCTAAAGGCGTGGGTAGGCGCATAGAAGCTTTCGTCTGAGACCAATCAAAGGCGCCCAACCCTGGAATCTCCGGGGCCATATTCTGAAATCCGACAATATACTTTTCTGGGTCGACAAAATCCTCATTGCGGATATCCCAGCAGTATTCACCAATCATTTTTACGCCCATCGGCGAGAAATCGTCTCCGACCGTAAACCATTGGACATATTTCGTTTCTCTGAATCCATTTCGCATCAGCCGCGCTGTCGTTTCCTGGTAGGCCATCTTCTGGATTTGGCAAAGTTCCTCGATCCGGCGCTGCGCTTCGGGGAAGGGGCCTTTGAGACATGCCCGCACCCCAAGGTCAGGCCCGCCCGAATAATAGCCCACCCCCCCCAGGGTGGTTATGGATATCGCCCACGGGGCCATGGGGATTGCTTCGCCAAAGCGGGTCAGCATGTATTTTTCCTTGCCCTGTGCGTCCACCTCTATTTCTACATGGCCTTGTTCGACTGCATCCAGCAGGGCGTCGCGGTTTTCGTTGATCAGTCTCCCCTCGCGGTCGTGCTCGTCACCGACAGCCCCCAGAACGCCTACGTGGGCCACATCACGATTGCTCTCGTCCAGTTCCAGGGCAAAAAAGTATGCCGCCGTGGAGGCGGAGATATCCATATCTCCGGACAAACCAAAGAATTCAGTTGAGATATTAAGGACGTGAGGGTCTGTGGGTTTGTGGGGGTGATGGTGGTCCAGGATGAGGGTGGTGCGCCGGCCGTGGTTGGCATCTGAAATTGCAGGGGCTGCCTGCCCCCCAAGGTCTACGTAGAAGATCGTGGAGGGGAACTCTTTGTGAATGCGGTCCACAATGGGGGGATGCACTCGCTCGATGCAAATCCGCCGCACGGAAAAGCCCGCCCGGGTGAGGCATGTTTGCAGTACCGCCGCCGAGGTCAGCCCGTCGGCGTCGTTGTGGTGAAGCAGGGTAACCTCCGAGCCGGCGGCGCGCATCTGGTCGATGCCTTGACGAATTTCTTTGAGAAAGTCCTCTTTGCTCATGTTCTGCTCCGTGAAGCGTGAAACGTGATACGTGAAACGTGATGCGTGAAACGTGATGCGTGAGGATTATTCGCCACAAATCCTCACGCATCACGTATCACGTATCACTTTGTAGC
>WSZX01000401.1 GCA_013139935.1 Ardenticatenales bacterium | reverse complement strand
GTCGAGTCCGCGCCCGTCACAACTGAAACCCATCCCGCAGCGGGATAATCCGCCACGAATAGTTGGTGACATATTCCTCCAGCCGCGTCTCTAGCTCGCGCCACTCTGTACCGTTGAGCACCTTCTGCACGGCTGCCAGATCCAACCCAACGAAACCGGTGACCCGGCCGGGGCAATCGCCATGGACCGTGTGCCAGGCATCCGACATCTGCAGTCCCATCCCCTGAACGGCGGGCACAAACTGGCTGATCATGAACTGATAGTAGACCTGCTGTGTGCCCGGCCGAATATCGAAACTCAAAACGAGTTTCACCAGGCGAGATGGATCGGTCACGAGTCGTCTGCCACCGCCAGAGTGAAGGCAAAGCAACTGCCAACGCCGGGCGTGCTCTCCACCGTAATCGCACCTCCTTGTGCTTCGACCATCATCTTGACTATGGACAGTCCCAGACCCCAACCGGTCTCGTCGCGCACTGCCGGATCCAGTGAGCGGAAGAACTGAGTAAAGAGCTGAGCCTGGTCCTCGGGGGTGATGCCGATGCCCTGATCTGTCACGGCCACGCGCAGAAAGCGGCGCCCCTCTCGATCAACGTTCTCGGCCGTCACCGTCACCGGCCGTCCTTTCGGGCTGTACTTGTTGGCGTTGCTCAGGAGATTGGTAAGGATCTGAACCGTTCGGGAGCGGTCCGCGAGGACGGATGGCAAATCATCAGGGATGTCTACAGACACGGTCTGGCCCTTGGCAACGAACTGAGTCTGCAGACCGGCCACCGCCTCGTCGATCACGTCAGCCAAATCCACCGGGCCCGAATCGAGCCGCAGCCGCCCGCTTTCCATCCGATTGATGTCAGACAGATCGCTGACGAGCACGCTCATGCGATCCACGCTACGTTGTATGGTATCCAGGAACTCTAGCTGCATCTCGGTGACCGGGCCCGCGGCGCCCGCTTCGAGCATTTCCGTGTATCCCTTGATGCTGGTCATAGGAACCCTCAGTTCGTGGGAAACAAGGGATATGAGGGTAGATTTCGCGTCGGTGGCCGCGACCACAGCGTCATACAGGCGCACGTTTTCTATGGCGATGGCAGCATGGTCTGCCAATCGTTCCAAGAAGGCCACCTTGTCTTCATCAAAGATGTTCTCGCGGCTAGATTCGAGCGCAAGTAGTGCCGTGACGCGCCCCTCCCTTTTGATCGGGACCGCCACCTGGGCGATCGCTGGGGTGCCATCCACGCTTTGAGCAGAAACCGGACCGTGCATCACCACCGATTCTCCGTTCGCCAATACGTGAGAGATGGCAGGATGCGCCAGCGGAACACGATCCGGCGCAGCATCCCTTCCGCGACTCGCCACAACCCGCGCAGTCTCCGCGCCCTCTTCCAGTAGCAGCAGCATGCCACCGTCGGCATCCGCTAGCTTGACCGCCCACTCGAGCGCAAGATCCATCACTCGGTCAAAGTCGAGCGAGGTATTCAACTCGCGGTCGATCCGCTGCAGGATAGACAGCTCTTCCACCCGGGCAGCAAGCGCCTGGTCAGTCATTGTGAACAGGCGAGCATTCTCTATGGCCATTGCGGCCTGGTTGGCAAACGTTGCTAGGGTGCTCAACTGACTCTCGGAAAAGACGCCGCTGCGTACCCGGTTGTCAACATAGACCGCCCCGAGTATCTTTCCCCGTGCCCAGAGCGGCGCACACATGACCGATCGCAACGCATATCCAACGACGCTCATCTGTTGTGAAAAGCGCGGGTCCTCTTGCGCGTTATAGGTCAGCACCGGCTGCCCCTTCTCTACGACCCGACTGATTACGGTTCGGCTAACCTCCATCTCGTCACCGTCAATGGTCACCCGGTCCACATTCCGGCCGGCCCGTAGATCCAGCTCGGGAGTGTCCCGACCAACCAGCATGAGGAAACCTCGCTCAGCACCGGTAAGCTGGATAATGGCATCCATCACCTGGTTGAGGACCTGGGTCAGGTCCAGGGAAGAACCGAGTATCTGACTGACTTGATTGAACAGAGCTAGACCAGCAAGGTCATCAATCGGAGGATCAGTCGATAGTTGGGGCATCGGCTATCCTGACTCGGGTCCGCTCAGACCCTGGTAGTGTTGGCAGTATGAGTGCAAACCACACCTCTGGCACGCTGGTATCCGTGCCCGACAAACCTGGCGACCATGACGGATCAAGTTCAGATGAAAAGAGTAATAGTGCTCCGTAGGCACAATCCTCTCCAGCTCTCGGTGCGCCTTTTCGGCCGACATTGTCTTCGGGATCAACCCCAATCGCTTCGACAGCCGGTGCACGTGGGTATCTACCGGAAACGCGGGCCGGCCGAACGCAAATAAGAGAACGATGGCGGCCGTCTTCGGTCCGACACCCGGAAGGGCCAGCAGCCACCCCCTTGCCTCTTCCAACGGCATGCTGGCGATCGACTCGAGGGTGATGGCGCCGTGCTCGTCCCAGAGTATCTGAAGGATATCCTGTATGCGAGGGGCCTTTCGGTTCGCCAGCCCAGCCGGGCGGATCGCTTCCAACACCTCAGTCAGGGGCGCAGCACGCACCGCGTCCCAGCTCTCGAAACGCCACTTGATCCGACCAAAGGCCAGGTCCCGGTTCGCGTCGCTTGTGTTCTGACTGAGAATGGTACTGATCAATTCATCCACCGGCGCCAAGCCGGGCTGCCATACAGGTTCACCATAAAGGGAAACCAACGCGCTGTAGATCAGGCGATACTGGCTCATACGAGGTGATTGTATCATCGCCAAAAACAGTGTCAACCGCGTTGCTTGAGGGTGTAGGAAAAACAAGCGAGGCGCCGCCCCCTCCGCAGTTCCGCTGCTGCACACACTTGCGCCTGCGGGCAGTGCAGGTGAGGGAAGCTGGCAGGGGTGCTATCCCGCACCAGCCACAAGAAAAAGGCGGCAGTTGTGCGGGTAACAGGGCGAGCTGCATGATTGACACCACCGGTCGCCCGGTCAACAGGATGGACAGCGTCCGAACTCTTGCGCAAAGCTCAACCTTGCGATGGCCGGCCGCAAGAGCCGGCCCTGATGACGCGCGCCTCGGTCAACTCTACTGCCGCTGCCACCACTG
>WSZX01000151.1 GCA_013139935.1 Ardenticatenales bacterium | reverse complement strand
TGAGCGAGTGCAGCCGGTCGTCAACGCGGGAGCGGACCGAATCGCCAGCACGCTGGGGATCATGCCGACCTGCGGGAGCTTGCCTCACCTGATCGACCATACGCTGCTCAAACCGGATGCAGCCCACGATGAGATTGCACAATTGTGCTACGAGGCCCGGAAGCACGGTTTCGCCTCGGTGTGTGTCAATCCAACCAATGCAGCCCTCTGTGCTCAACTGCTCGCCGGCAGCGACGTTCTCGTATGCACGGTAGTGGGCTTTCCACTGGGCGCCACGCCCACCGAGGTCAAGGTTTTTGAGGCACAGCAGGCGATCCGCGACGGGGCCGGTGAGGTGGACATGGTGATCAACGTCGGGGCACTCAAGTCCCGTGATTATGAATTGGCGGAACGCGACATTGCCTCAGTGTCGCACGCTTGCCACGCAGGAAACGCGATCCTCAAAGTAATCATCGAAGCAGCGCTGCTCACAGACGAGGAGAAGGTGATTGCCTGTCAGCTTGCCAAGGTGGCAGGGGCCGATTTCGTCAAGACCTCGACCGGTTTTGGGCCGGGCGGCGCCACTGCAGAGGACGTCTCTCTGATGCGACGCATCGTCGGGCCAGGGATGGGGGTCAAGGCGGCAGGCGGCATCCGAACTTTCGAGGACGCGCAGAAGATGATTACCGCGGGGGCGAGTCGGATCGGCGCCAGCGCCAGCGTGAAAATCGTTCAAGGAGATCATAGCTGACCACGTCGACGAGAGGCCGAGCTAGAGGAGAACACGCATGTCAGTTACATTGCGGACTTATTGCTTTCTGGATAGTTTGCAGCCGCAGCACGCGGGGTTTCTGGGCACCGTGGCGCGAGGTTTCTTGCCGTTGCCCGGTGACACATCGCTTTGGATAGAGATCTCGCCCGGCATTGAGATCAACCGTATCACCGATGTTGCGCTGAAAGCGACGCGGGTCCGGCCGGCAATGCAGATCGTGGAGCGGCTTTTTGGACTGCTGGAAGTGCATCACCAGGATCAGGCCGAGGTGCGGGCGGCCGGTGCGGCAATCCTGGAGGCACTGGACCTGCAAGAGTCGGACCGCATCAAGCCTCGGGTCATCTCCAGCCAGATCATCCGCCACGTAGACGCACACCAGGTGCAGCTCATTAACCGTATGCGCCACGGCCACATGCTGCTGGCGGGGCAGACGCTCTATGTGCTGGAGGTGGAGCCGGCCGGATATGCAGCACTGGCAGCGAACGAGGCCGAAAAGGCAGCCCTAATCAACATACTTGAGGTACGCGCATTTGGCAGCTTTGGGCGCGTTTACCTGGGCGGCGAGGAACGAGACATTATGGCCGGCTATGGCGCCGCAGTAGCCTCCATCGAAGGAATCACGGGGCAACAAATCGAGACGAAGCGCAAGCTCTAGGGCGGCCCGACGAAAAGGGACGGAAACGGACTCTCACGCCCACAAGACCTCTGACATGATTGGATTTCTGGTCATTCGAACAAGAACCTGCAGGAGAACACTATGACTGAAGCACTAGGTATGATCGAAACGAAGAGCTTCCCCGCGATGGTGGAGGCGGCCGACGCCATGGTCAAGGCAGCCAAGGTCGAGCTGGTAAGCTACGAAAAGACCGGCGGCGGCCTGGTGACAGCCATCGTGCGCGGGGACGTGGCCGCCGTCAAGGCGGCGGTCGAGGCCGGCGCTCGTGGCGCAGAAAAGGTAGGCGAGATTGTTGCCATCCATGTCATCCCGCGCCCGCACGCCAACGTGGATCACGCGCTGCCCCTGGGGCGGCCGGAGGCTGGAGGCGAATAATCACTTTGCACTTGACAAGGAATAGCTTCCCGTTTGGGATAGGGAATCAGGTGCACTCTGCGGCGACAAGAATGCCAAGTTGTTGTCGAACACGTACTTTTGTGGATTTCGTTTCGGCTGCGGGCGCCCGATCGCAAGGGACCGATCCCCCATCTGAGACAGAGTGCGGCCGGTTGTGGAGGACAAGGGGCGAGGGGAGGGATCCGTCGCCCTCTTGCCAGGAGTATTAAATGCTGCTAGGAAGAGTCGTGGGCACGCTGGTGGCCACGCGCAAAGAGTCAACACTGGAGGGGCTCAAGTTCCTGGTACTCAAGCAACTCGACATCGAGGGCGCCGAGACGGGAGGCTACCGGGTGGCGGCCGACGCCGTTGGCGCCGGACTCGGTGAAGTGGTCTTGTACGCCACCGGCAGTTCGGCGCGCCAGACAAAGTTCACTGACAAGCGCCCGTGCGACGCAGTCATCATGGCCATTGTGGACACGCTTGAGGTAGACGGAACCGTCAAGTACAGCAAGGCTGATGCTGACTGACGCCCCAGGGGACAGCCATGATTGACGACGCTCGAATAGACGCCATCATTCGTGAGGTCATGGCAGAGCTACGCCAGGGAGAGAGGGTGCGTCACGGCCCTTTGCCCGAATCCATGCCCGCCACGGTCCCTCCCCCGCCGCCCCCGGACCTGGAGCGTGCGGACAGCCTTTTCCCAGACGTGAACAGCGCCGTGGCGGCCGCCCGGGCCGCCTACCGACAACTAGGCAACATGCCTCTCTCGCTGCGGGAGCAGATGATTGCCCAGATCCGTCGCGCGGCGCGGGAGAACGCGCAGCTTTTTGCCTATCAAGCATGGCAAGAGAGCGGCATGGGCCGGTACGAAGACAAGATACAGAAGAACCTGCTCAATGCGAACAAGGCATCGGGCACCGAGGTTCTGACGCCAACCGCCTGGACCGGCGACGACGGCCTGACGCTGCTAGAGTATGCGCCATATGGGGTGATCGGGGCGATTATCCCGAGCACCAATCCCACGTCAACGGTAATCTGCAACTCTATTGGCGCGATTGCGGCCGGCAACGCGGTGGTCTTTAACGCGCATCCAGGCGCCTGCGCTTGTTCCAACCAGGTGGTCCAGACAATTAGCCAGGCGGTGGTCAGGGCAGGCGGACCGGCCAATCTGGTTTGCGCCATAGCCAACCCCACCATTGAGACCGCCCAGCAGATCATGAGCCACTCTGACGTACAGCTTTTGGTCGTCACCGGCGGTGAGGGAGTGGTTCGGGCGGCGCTGGGGAGCGGAAAGCGGGCCATATGCGCCGGCCCGGGCAATCCACCGGTCGTGGTGGATGAGACGGCAGATCTGGAACAAGCGGGGCAGGACATAGTACGGGGTGCCTCTTTTGACAACAATATCATCTGCCTTGACGAGAAGGAGATATTTGCCGTCACCACGATTGCCGACGAGCTGAAGCGCGTCATGTGTGCCCATGGGGCTCACGAGATCAATTCCTGGCAGCTCGACCGGCTGATGAAATCGATCTTCACCGAGGCCCCGCCGGCCGGACAGCACGGCACGATGAACAAGGCATTCATTGGAAAGAACGCCAATGTCCTGCTCCGGGAGATCGGGATCGACGCAGGCAACGAGGTCCGGTTGGTGTTGGTCGAGGTGGAACACGACCATCCGCTGGTGCTGTCAGAACAGTTGATGCCGATCATTCCGCTGGTACGGGTAGAGAGCGCTGACGAGGGAATCGACCTTGCCATGGTGGCCGAGCGCGGCTTTCGGCACACGGCGGTGATGCACTCCAAGAACCTGGATCACTTGAGCCGAATGGCGCGCGAGATGGATTGCAGCATCTTTGTCAAGAACGCGCCTTCGTATGCAGGCGTCGGTTATCATGGTGAGGGAAATTGCTCCTTTACTATCGCCAGCCCGACCGGCGAAGGGGTGACCGGCCCCATCAGCTATAGCCGCATCCGCCGCTGCGTACTGAAGGACTCTTTCCGGATAGTGTGAGCACCATTGTCCAAGTCGACTGCAGAGAAGCGATGGTTGGGGGCACGTGATGGAGCAACTCAACGTGAGCGGGGCGCCTGGCATGGGTCCCCGTTCAACCGCTGGCCGCGCTCGTGCCGGGACGGGTCCGGCCACAGGATCCGAGTAGGCAGATGATCGAGCCCGCCCTGGCCCTGATCGAGTTCAGCAGTATCGCGGCCGGCATTCAAGCCGCCGACGCGATGGTCAAGCGCGCCCCAATCGACGTGATCAAGACAGGCACGGTGCAGCCGGGCAAATACTTGGTCCTGATCGGGGGGCAGGTAGCTGACGTGGAAGAGTCGCTGGCGACCGGACGAGAGGTGGGCGGAGCGGCGGCGGTCGATTTCGTCTACCTGCCACAGGTACACCCGTCGGTGGTGGAGGCAATCGGGAGAGGGCGTGCGCCGCAGCCTGCGGTGGATGCTCTCGGAGTGATCGAGACCACGACGGTTGCGGCCGCCATCCACGCGGCCGACGCCGGCGTTAAGGGGGCTGAGGTTCAGATACTGGAAGTCAGGCTGGCGGACGGTCTAGGAGGCAAGGGAATCGTACTTTATACCGGTTTGGTCGGCGATGTGGAAGCGGCGATCGAGATCGGCGTAGGTGTGCTGCGGCAGCCCGACTTGCTCGTGCGGCAGGTCGTTATCCCGCAGCTTCATCCGGAGATGTGGGAGAACATCGACCTGGCTACGCGCTTTTTTTCTGGCGGGGAGACATGAATCCCATTCTGCTAGATTTCCCTGATTCTTTTGAGACACAGCGACTCACCATTCGTTCGCCCATGCCGGGCGATGGCGCCGAACTCCAGGCCGCCGTGGCGGAGACGATTGACGACCTGCGACCATGGATGCCATGGGCGGACCACGTGCCCAGCATCGAGGAAGATGAAGAACTGGTCCGCCGGGGACGTGCACGCTTCCTCTTGCGCGAGGACCTCTGGTTGTTGCTCTTTCTCAAGGGAACCCAGACGATGGTCGGAGGCAGCGGGCTGCACAGGATGGATTGGAGGGTGCGGAGCTTTGAGATTGGCTATTGGGTGCGCAAGCGATTCGCCGGTCAGGGGTACATAACGGAGGCGGTGCGGGGCATCACCAGCTTTGCCTTTGAGTCGCTTGGGGCCCGCAGGGTGGAGGTTCGGTGCGATCCGCGCAACAAGCGCAGTCAGGCGGTGGCAATGCGATCCGGCTTGGAGCTGGAGGCGACCCTGCGCAACCATGCAACGCGAGTGGACGGCACGTTGAGCGACACGATGATATTCGCGCTCTTGAAGGAATAGCTGCCCGTTTCGAATGGTGAATCGAGTGTACTGTACTGGATGCACAGCAGAGTGTGCCGCGGCCGCAGGGGTGTACAGCGGCCGCGAGAGGGTCAGGCTATATCTGAGCACCTACTTTTTTCCGGTGGAAACGAAATGAAGTTCGCGCGTGTGATCGGCACGGTGGTAGCCACCCTCAAGTACGAAGGGCTGGAGGGAATCAAGTTTCTGGTCGTGCAGCCGCTAGACAGGGAGCTGAACCCGCAAGGCCGCCCCACGATCGCGGCCGATGCCACCGCCCAGGCCGGACCCGGCGAAACGGTCTTGATCGTCGGCAGCCGGGAAGCAGCGCAGGCACTGCCGGAGGTCTTTGTACCAGTCGATCTAGCCATCACGGGTATCGTGGATCATGTCGAGATAGAACGCGGAGCGCGCCGCCAGCAGCCCACCGCAGT
>WSZX01000011.1 GCA_013139935.1 Ardenticatenales bacterium | reverse complement strand
ATGCCATCAGAGAGTGCTGAACAACATCAGGAGAGATAATCGTGATTCCCCGTCCGGACCTCCACGGTCCACTTGCGAGCCCGCCATCAGCGCCGGCTATCACACCAGAACTGCCCTTTGACCAGGCGGTGCGAGCGATCTTGATCTTCTACTTGGAGAAGGTTCAATCGATCTCGGCCGGCCCGAAAGAGTTCGGCGCGCCGGACGAGATCAGTGATCTGCTGCTCACCATCCGGGCCGCTCGCCACGTCTTTCGGGCAATGGGAGAGCAGTTCGATGTCACCGACGTGGCCTCGATTCCCCAGCATCTGCGCTGGATGAGCAAGAGCACCCGACCGTTGTGGCGACTGCATTCGCTCACCTTGCAGGCCGAGGACCATCTCGCTTCGGCCGAGGGAGAAACGGCCGGCCTTGAGGAGATGATCCACGATTGGACCATCCGGCGGACCTCTGCGCGTGCCGAGTTGCTGGCTGCGCTCGGCAGCAAACGATACCAGGACTTTGGCAGAGCCGCCCTCAAGTTCGCTCGCACAGAGAACGCCGGCATTTTCGGAAAGACGGCCGCCCGGCGCCAACTCCGTTTCATCATCCCCAGCCTGATCTGGGAGCAGTACCAGCAACTCCGTCTGCTGGAAGACGACCTCGAGTCCCCCAAGGGCAGGCTGCTGCGCGACATGCGGCGCCAGGCTCGCAGCCTCTACCACTTTCTGGCCCACTTTCGGGCCACTCTGGGGCCGGCTGCAACGAACTGCCTTGATTCGCTGCAAGCCCTGGATACGCACTTGACCCATCTCAATCTGGCGGGGCTTGCAAAGCAGCGGAGCCGCGAATACCTGGCAGCCGGCGAGGGAACAGAGAGCCCGGTAGAGGGCATAGAGCAGTTCATCGCCGCCAAGAGAAAGGAGCGAGAGGAAATGAAGGTCCGCCTGCCCTACTTTTGGGCGCCGCTCGTTTCCCTGCGATTCCGGCGGGATTTGGGTCAGGCCGTAGCTGAACCCTGATCGGAATCAGGCGCAATCAGGCGATGCCAACAGACGAGAACGAGGCCGAAATCGAAATCGAGATCAAATACTGCCTGCCGGACCGGTCAGTTCTTGATCGGCTGCTGGCCGTAGAGACACTGGCTGGTTTTGCGACCGGCGAACGGACCGTCGAGCGCGTCACCGATCGTTACCTGGACACCGCTTCCCGCGCCATCTTGGCAGCCGGATATGCGTGCCGTGTCCGGCAACGGCACAGTGAGCGGCATATGACCCTGAAATCTCTAGGTCAGGCGTCCGCGCCCGTCTGGCGCCGCCATGAACATGAGATACTCCTGGACCCAACCGGGGATCCTCTCGACGTGGGCCGCTGGGCTGCCGGCTCGCCAAGAGAGTTGGTGGAGCAGGCCATCAAGAACGAGCCTCTTCAGGTCCTCTTCACTGTGTGCCAGACCCGGCATATCTGTCCATTGCTCGACGGGGACCGCCCGCTGGTTGAGCTGAGCCTGGATGAGGTCCATTATGGAACCAAGCCGATCTTTGAACTGGAGGTGGAACTGCTTCCGTCCGGGAGTGAGGCAGAGCTGAGACAGATTGCGAGGACCCTCCAAGCGGACTGGCAATTGTGCTCCGTCCCCCTGTCCAAGTTCGAGCGTGGCTTGCGGATGCTGGAACGGGGCGACATTCCACCTTCGCCCCCGAATCCCCGCATGGAAACTCAAGCCGCCGCTATCCGGCCGAGTGACCCGATGAGCACAGCAGGCCGCATAACGTTGCGTTTACACTTTGCGCGCATGCTGGCTCACGAGGCCGGCACCCGCCAGGGCGAGGATATTGAGGAGCTTCACGACATGCGTGTCGCCACCCGGCGGATGCGGGCCGCCTTTCGCATCTTTAGCCCCTACTTTTCTCCCAAGGCGATCAAGCCCCACCTCAGGGGACTCAAACAGACCGGCCGAGCTCTGGGCGCAGTGCGTGACCTGGACGTCTTCCAGGAAAAGGCGACGATGTACCTGGACACACTGCCGGCTGATCAGGCCAGCGCACTGGACGGATTGCTCGCAAACTGGCGGCAGGAACGGAATGCCGCGCGCGAAAGGATGATTGCCTACCTGGATAGCCAGGCGTATTCGGATTTCGTCGAGTGCTTTGCCCGCTTCCTCTCGGCTCAGGACACCGGTGCCGCGGTTCCGGTCCTGGTCGGGAAGCCCATTCCTTTTCAGGTACGGCACATAGCACCCAGGCTCATCTACGGTCGATTCGGGGCGGTCCGAGCCTATGAACCCTGGATAGAGTCGGCCGCTATCGAACTGCTGCACTCCCTCCGCATCGATTTCAAGCGACTGCGATACGCGCTAGAGTTCTTTGCCCCCGCGCTGGGCCGGGAATCCGCTCTGGTGATTCGGGAAATCAAGCGAATGCAGGATCACCTGGGAGATCTCAACGACGCCGATGTAGCGATCCGGCTGCTGGGCGATTTTATGGAGAACGGAGAGGGGCAGAGTGGCCTGATCGCATACCTGCGAAACCGGGAACTGGAAAAAACTCGCCTGCTGGATACTTTCCCGCTGGCATGGGAGCGGTTCAATCGGCCCCTAATGCGTCGAAATGTGGCGCTGTCGCTTGCGGCGCTATGATATGACTGATCCGGGGGCCCCGCGCCACCACGCACAACCTACCTGCCCTCGGGAGCAGTTCCGCGCTCACTCCATCTTCTTTCCCAGCCGAGCGGGCCGCATCTCCACCAGCAATTCCGAGATCCGGCCCCGCAGGTCGAAAAAGACCTCGTCGACCGGCCGGGCGGCATCAATCGTGGTGCAGTCATACTCGGCTGCAATCGCGTCCATCTGGGCAATCAGGCGGGTCTGGTACTCTATCCACGCCTCGTAGGGATCATCCAGCGGCAAAAAGTCCATCCCGGATTCCCAATAGTCGAATCCGCCCGCGTTGAGCACGCGGGGCAAGAGGTCCTGGGTCTCTGCTCGCAGATAAAAGACCACGTCAGGCACCAGCGCAAAGCTGAGCGTCGTCTTGATCCACTCCTCGTCCACTCCGCGCACCACCGCACGTGCAATCATCGAGTAGATGTATCGATCGGTGATGCAGACCATTCCTGCCCGCAAGGCCGGTATGATCTGTTTCTCAATTCGGTCGGCAAAGTCGGTGGCGTAGAACAGGTTGAGGGTCAGATCACCCATCGTGTGCCCCTCTTTGGCCTGCCGGATGCCCCTGCTGGCCAGAGTGGATCGTGCCAGCCCGGTCCGGACCGCCGCATAGCCGTTTGCCTCTAGCCATTCCAACAGCAGCGCTATCTGGGTAGAGCGGCCCACTCCATCGGTCCCTTCCAGCACAATCAGCTTGCCTGGCAGGGTGCGTCGCTTCAGTCCGGGGACCCCATATCCATAATGCTCTATCTTGGTCATTGCTCGTACCCCAAACCCGGCAGGTACCGGCCGTGGAGTTGGCCCTCAACCAGGGCCTTGCTCCAGGCGACCCGCTCTACTTCGAGCACCCCTTCCAGGTGTGGTTCCACAATAAGGCGCACCGTTTGCTGCTGCTCCACTAGCGGGCCGGTGGCATCGATCACCGTCAACCCAAACTCGTCCACCATATCATCATATCGCTCCAGGATCCGTCCCTGGAATATCCTAAAACTCTTGTACGGATCCGGGTCCAGGCCCAGGTCCATGCCCGCCTCATAGTACTTGAGTGTTGGCCGGCCGACCAGAATGCGTTGCAGTGATTCCTTGAGCGGTACCCGAAAGTAAAAAGCTACCGTCGGCCGCACGGCAAAGCTGTACACTTTGCGGATGTAATCTGGATCCATCCCTCGAGCGCCATCACGGCCAAAGGCCGTATAGATGTAGCGATCCGCCAGCACGATGGCGCCAGCCTTCAGAGCAGGGAGTATCTGTCGCTCGGTGCGGTCAGCAAAGTCGGCCGCATGGATCAGGTGGAAGGAGAGCGGGGTCAGCGCCTGCGCGCGTTTTCCCTTCTTGGTGGTCTTGCGGACGATAGATGACGAGTTCCACTCGGTAAAGACCACTACATAACCTTCGTTGGTCAGCCATTTGCGGAGCAGATCCAACTGGGTGCTCTTGCCGGATCCGTCGATCCCCTCAACAATGAACAACTTGCCCGGCAGAGGTGTGCCATCAGGTAGAGTTGCCATGTAGTTCTCCTTTCGGCGTGGATGAACCCATCACGCTCCTCATATCAATGCAATTTCGCTCGATACTCCCACTGATTCCACCGCGGAGCCTGGGGGGTCCTGTCCGCCGACTTTTTGGGGAGAATCTATCTCAGCCCGGTTTCGGAACGGGCAATGACCATGCGCTGTATCTCGCTGGTTCCTTCGTATATCTCGGTGATCTTGGCGTCCCGGAAATACCGTTCGACAGGCAGCTCTTTGCTGTAGCCCATTCCACCGTGAATCTGAACCGCTTGGGTGGCGACCCACATGGCTGTCTCGCTGGCAAAGAGCTTTGCCATCGCCGCTTCCAGCGTGTACCGCCCGCCGGTCGCTTTGGCCCGCTCCTTGGCCAGCGCCGCGCTGTAGACAAGGAGCCGGGAAGCCTCGATGCGGGTTCTCATGTCTGCCAACTTTTGCTGAATCATCTGAAACTGACCAATGAATCTGCCAAACGCCTCTCGCTCGCGGGCGTACTGCAGGCTCGCCTGGTAGGCAGCCTCGGCAATCCCTAGCGCCTGGGACGCAATGCCAATCCGGCCGGCATCCAGCACCACCATGGCCATCTTGAACCCCTGCCCCTCGGCCCCCAACCGATTCTCTACTGGACACCGCAGGTTCTCCATCGTGATCTCGCACGTGGCGCTGGCACGGATGCCGAGCTTGGGCTCGGTCTTGCCGACCGCAAAGCCCGGCATGTCGGTCTCGATGATGAATGCGGTGATTCCCCGATTCCGCTTTTCCGGATCGGTCATGACAAAGACAACCATCACGTCCGCCACCGGGCCGCTGGTGATCCAAGATTTCCGGCCGTTGAGCGTATAACGCGTGCCATCCTCGCTCAGGACTGCCCGGCTTTTCATGCTGCCGGCATCAGAGCCCGACGTTGGCTCGGTGAGTGCATATGCGCCGATCGCCTCGCCAGAGGCTACCGGCTCAACATACTTTTTCTTCTGCTCCTCGGTGCCAAAGCGAAGAATACCGTGGCAAAACAGCGAGTTGTTGACCGACATGATCACACCGTGGGCGGCGTCAGCCTTGGAGATCTCTTCCATGGCCAACACATACGAAATGGCATCCATCTCTGCCCCGCCGTACTCCTCTGGGACCTCAATGCCCATCAGTCCCAGCTCACCCATCTGTTTGACGCTTTCGACAGGGAACTCACCGGTCAAGTCATGGTGTTCGGCCACCGGCGCAATGACCTCCTGCGCGAACTTGCGCGCCTGGTCGCGGATCATGATATGCTCTTCGGTTAGTTGCAGATCCATTCTAATCTCCGTTCGAGGCCGGGAATCGTCCCACCCCAAGTTCTTGTTCGAAAACAACTTTGCATCCTAGTAGCCCTTCTGCGCTGTGCTGCCCGCCCAAGATGGGCGTGGCCCATGCTGAGCATACACCACAGTGCAGTGCACCTGATTCACCATTCAAAACACCAAGTGCTAGCCTGGGTACTCGTAGAACCCGCGACCGGCCTTGCGTCCCAGGTGCCCGGCCGCCACCATCTTGCGCAGCAGTGGGCAAGGTCGATATTTATCGTCGCCCAGTCCCGCTTGCAGGACTTCCATGACCAAGAGTACTACGTCCAGACCAATCAGATCAGCTAACATCAGCGGACCCATAGGATGATTCATGCCCAGCTTCATCACCGTATCGATCGCCTCCGCCTCCCCCACCCCTTCCATCAGCGCATAGATCGCCTCGTTGATCATGGGACAGAGAATCCGGTTGCTGATAAAGCCAGGATAATCCTTTGCCTCTACCGGCGTTTTGCCCAGCGCTTCGCTCAGCCCCACCACCGTCGCCATTGTCTCATCAGAGGTAACCAGTCCTCGAATGACCTCAATCAGCTTCATCAGCGGAACCGGGTTCATAAAGTGCATCCCCACCACCTTGTCCGGCCGGCTGGTGCAGGCAGCGATCTCTGTGATAGAAATGGAGGATGTGTTGGTGGCGAGGATGACGTCTGGTCGGGTTATCCTGTCGAGTTCAGCAAAGACATCACGCTTGACAGCGAGTTTTTCCAAAATGGCCTCAATGACAATGTCGGCATCGGCCGCGGCCGCAAGCTCAGTCGACGCCTCAATCGCCTCCGCGGCCGCCTTTTGCTCATCGCCGATGCGCCCCTTGCCGTGCAGCTTGGCGATGGATCTGGAAATCGTCGCCTGGCCGCGCTCCAATGCCTCCGGCAGGACGTCAATCATCGTTACCTGGTAGCCACTAGTGGCAGATAATTGGGCAATCCCATTGCCCATCGTCCCAGCCCCGATGACTGCGATCTTTTTGATGATCATTGAATTCATACCTCCGTCATTTCGTTATCGCACGTAGGTGTCCACCAACAACTTGGCATGCTTGTGACCGTTCTACCCTCTGCCGCACACCCTAACTGAGCGTAGCCCCTACCAGGCATGGCCCAGTGCACTGCACTCTATTCTCCATTCAAAACCGGCAGCTATTCTTCTCCAGTACCAAGTACTTGTTCAAGAACAACTTGGTATTCTTGTGGCCGCGGAGTGCCCTTGATTCACCATTCAAACCGGGAACTTATTTCTTAACAAGTGCTAACTCGGCCGAGGAGGAAACTCTTGATCCCACGCCTCTCGAAGCCGCTTCCAGCTCTCCTCCAAGAGTTCGGGAACGACCCGGGTCCGGCCCACGACCGACATATAGTTAGAATCTCCGGACCAGCGGGGAACAACGTGCAAATGGACGTGCTCTGGAAGGCCAGCCCCAGCCACATTCCCAAGGTTAATGCCGATGTTGAAACCGGATGGCGCATAGGCCACCCGCAACACTGCCAACGCCTGTTGGCACAGTGTCATCATCTCGAGCAAACAGTCCGGCGCGAGTCCCTCGATAGAGGCAACGTGCTCATTCGGCACCACGAGGATATGCCCGCTGTTGTAGGGAAACACATTGAGACCCACATAACAGGTGTCACCTCGACGCAAGACATATTCTGCTTCGTCGTCTGCGTCCAACTTGGCACAAAAGACACACTCTTTCGCGTCGCCGCTCAGCGTCTTGATGTAACTCATTCGCCAGGGGGTCCAGAGATATTCCACATGCCACCTTTGGAGACGATAGCGAAATTGTACCCCATTACGTGGCGGCAAGCAACGCTCTCATGAGGGTGTTGAGATAC
The DNA here is from genome assembly GCA_013139935.1 of Ardenticatenales bacterium. Classification (GTDB taxonomy): domain Bacteria; phylum Chloroflexota; class Anaerolineae; order Promineifilales; family UBA4811; genus GLR113. Next base: position 2,678 of record WSZX01000011.1, on the reverse strand, counting down.
GCGCAACCTGATCGTATTGGGCGCCGCGCAAACGGAGATATGGGGGGGTTGGGCGTGAGCCACCGACTCCCTGGGCAATATTCTGCACCCTCCCATCCGAGCTTCTGCCACGAGTTCGGACCCGCCAACCAGGTTGGTCAGGGCGAGAGCAGACGGGTGACGATACGTGGGGACCGCGCTTGCCCGGTGCCCGTGCCCAGGTACAATACGGCGATGATGGAGTCGCCACCGCTCCCTGTCGAACAGATTCAGGCCAGATTGACCACCCGGGTGATGGGCCAGCAGCTCCACTATTTCACCTCGGTCGGCTCGACCAACGACGAGGCAAAAAGGCTCGCGGCCGCCGGTGCTCCGGAAGGAACGCTCGTAATTGCCGGCGAGCAAACCGCCGGCCGGGGACGACTGGGCCGGCGTTGGAATGCCCCGCCCAACCTCTGCCTGCTGATGTCGCTGGTCTTCCGCCCCTCGTTGCCGCCCGCCCAGGCCGTGCGCCTCACCATGCTCTGCAGCATAGCCATCGCCGAGGCCATCCTATCGGAAACCGATCTACACGTGGGCATCAAATGGCCCAACGATCTCGTCGTTGCTGGACATCCATCACCCCACCGGCGATCCCGCGCGCCCTTCTCGCAGGGTCAAGGTGCAGCGCACCACCGGAAACTCGCTGGGATCCTGACCGAGACCATAGTGGCGGGAACAGAGCTCACCGCTGTCATTGTGGGAATGGGAATAAACGTCAACGTAGATCCGGCCGCACTCGGACCTGTGATGACGCCGGCGACCAGCTTGCTGGCAGAGTTGAGCCGGCCGGTGGATCGAGTTTCCCTGTTGCTGGCCACCCTGGAGCAGATCGAATCGCGCTATGGGCAGGTGGCCGGTGGGAAGATTTACAGCGACTGGCGTCAGCGGCTGGTCACCCTGGGGCATCAAGTGACGGTGACCGTTTCTGGTGAGCGGCTTTCTGGTGTGGCAGAGGACGTGAATCCGGATGGCGCATTATGGGTGCGGGATCTGGCAGGGAACTTGCACCTTGTATCGGCAGGAGATGTCACTTTGCAGCCCGGCGCAAGGACAGCGACTTGACATACCTATCAATTCGCCGTATCATCAGCCCTGAATCAGATGAGCATCATCCTCAGGGAGGCGGCTGGAGGAGGAGATAGACAATGTTGGATTATGACCAGCTTCGTCGCTCAAGTTCGGCGGCGGAGGAACGAGAGGAAACGCTTGAGGCCAAAGGGGGCATGGGGAAGGCATGGCAAGCCATCACGCCGGCGCAACGGTTCATCCTGGCGCTCATGCTGTTCCTGAACGTTCTTGTGTTGGGCTCTCTCTGCCTGTTGGCGCTTGATGTGGTTGCGCTTCCTTTCTAGACGGTAGCGCTCTCCCGCCCATTCAGGTTGGGGCTGCGCACCATGCGCGGCGCCCGCTTGTCGTGCCGAGTAACCGCCAACCATGAACACCCGCTGGTTGCCGGCCGACCGTGTCCATCGCTCTCCCCTGTGGCTGCTCGTCGCGCTACTGCTCCTCTCCTGCTGTCTCCACCTCTCTGGAATCACCCGCGAAAGCCTGTGGCGTGACGAAGTAGACTCCATTCGTTTTGCAGCCGATATCTGGAGGAGCCTGTCCGAGAGCAATACGGTACCGGCCGCAATCCGTGAGTTGGCCGCTTTTCTGACCCGACCAGGGTGGAATGGACCGCTCTATTTCTGGTCGTTGGAGCCATGGCTCTTGCTGGCCGGGCGGAGCGAACTGGCCTTGCGTCTTCCTTCGACCTTGGCCGGCGTAGCTGTGGTGGCACTGGCCTATACCCTGGCCACCCATCTCCTTGGGAGCCTGGCTGGCCGGCTGACCGCACTGCTGGCGGCCGTGAATCCGTACCTCGCCTGGTACGCGGGTGAGGGAAAGATGTACACCCTCATCACCGCTATGGCGCTGCTGTCCACCTACCTGCTGCTGAGAGCTTGTGCGTCCGCCCGCAAGCGCCTCTGGCTGGGCTATGTTGTGGTCACCACCCTGCTTTTCTACACCCACATTCTCACGCCCCTGCTCTTGCCGGTCCAGGCGGTGCTGGCCCTGCTGCTCTACCCGCGCGCCCTACGCTCCGCCGCAGCGTGGGTCTCGGCCGGACTTCTCACTGTGCCCTACCTCCCGCTCTTCCTGTGGCAGTGGCCCCAGCTTGCTGAGCCTGCCGAGACCGGCTTTCCGTTTGTCCCCCTGCTATCCATGGGGCAGCGATTGGGCGAGGTGTTCAGTCGAGGAATAGTTGGCTGGCCCGCCGGACTCCCCCTCGTGCTGCTGTTGGGTTCGATGACGGCCGGCGTGCTCCTGGCGAAAAAACCGGCCGCCGCCGGGCTGGTCTGTTGGGCAGGCGCCCCGCTGCTGGCCCTTTGGGTGGTCTCATCCAACCGGCCGTTGTTCACCGAGCGATACTTGATCTGGACCCTTCCTGCTTGGCTGCTCCTTGCGGCCGCTGGCTTGGCACGCTTGGCGCGCCGGGGGCGGGTGGGCCAGCTGGCTGCCCTCGCAGGAACAGCCGGGCTGGTCACCGTCGGGTTGATAGGCATCGGCCATCAGTGGGGGACCCCTGTACGCGCCGATTTCCGATCCGCGGCCGCATTTGTGTCCCAGCACCACCAGGCCGGTGATCTGATCGTTTTTCAGATCCCTTATCTGCA
>WSZX01000394.1 GCA_013139935.1 Ardenticatenales bacterium | reverse complement strand
CTCAACGCGACCCTGGGGCCGCAGCGAGCATCGCCCATACAAGTGGCGCGCTTCATATAGGCGTCCAACGACGGCAGCTTGATCAGCCAGACCTGGCCGATTTTAATGCCTTCAAGCTGGCCAGTTCTCAACAGGCGTCTGAGGTATTGGATGCTATAACCGGAGAATTCAGCGGCGGCTTTGACGGAGATGTGCTTTTCCAGCACGATCTCGCCTGCCCAATCATGGGGAAAAATAAGATCCATCCCGATCCCTCACTGGAGCGCCGGGCAGTTCCTCTAGCTTGTTGCGTCCTTCAAAACGCAACATAGCCAGGAACTGCTCCTCGGCCATGGTGTGTGGTTCGGAATGGACCCTATTAGGTGGGCCCACCAGGATTCGAACCTGGAACCGACCGGTTATGAGCCGGTTGCTCTAACCATTGAGCTATGGGCCCATATTCGATTGTCAAGGAGCGGGTGAAGGGAATCGAACCCTCACGACCAGCTTGGAAGGCTGGGGCTCCACCATTGAGCTACACCCGCAAGTCGGGGCGGCCGGACTTGAACCGGCGACCTCGCGGACCCAAACCGCGCACTCTATCCGATCTGAGCTACGCCCCGCACAGAAAAAGTATAACCGGCGAGCAGCAGCGCGTCAAGCTTCACCGACCGAGGTGCATCGGCATGATCACGTGCACAAAATCGTCGTCTCCCACCGGCCGGATCACGCCGGGATTTGATTCGCTGACCGTCTCAACCGCAACCTGGGGCGTTTCAATCACGCTCAATACCTCGTTCAGGTACCGGACGTTAAAGGCGACCTCGACCGGGTCTCCATCCACCAGGGCGTCGATCTCGGTCTCATTGTCGCCCGTCTCGGCCGACATGGCTGCCACCACCATGTGTCCGGGGGTCAACTCGTCGTCAGGCAGGATTCGTATGCGGGCGGTGTGGGCTGCCTCGCGAGCGATGATGTCGGCCGCCTTGCACGCCGCGAGCATCTCCGACGTGGCGACCACCGTCCGCGTGGCGTGAGAGGTCGGGATGATCTGATCATAGTCAGGAAAAGCGCCATCGATCAACTGGGAGACCAGGTCTACGTCCTTTATGGCAAAGATCACCTGCCCCCGGCCGGCCGGAAGCGTCAGCCTGATGGGTTGCTCCTGGTCGCCACAGATCCGGTTAAGCTCCTTGAGCGAGTTCGCCGGTATGATCAGCGTGAACGGCTCGTCAACCGGCGAGCCGAGCCTGGAATAGGCCACTGAAAGGCGAAAGCCATCAGCCGCTGCCATCGTGACCCGCTCACCGTCGAACTTGACTAGCACGCCGGTGAGAATCGGCCGGCTTTCGTCGGTGGCCGCGGCAAAGGCGGTCTTGGTAATCATCTCCCCAAAGGCCCCGGAAGGGATCTCGACGCCATCCGGCTCTGACTCGGGGATGAGGGGAAACTCTTCCGCGTCAATGCCCTTGATGTTCGCCTCACTCCGGCCGCAGGTCAATCGCAAGGACTTGGACCGGACGTTGAGCTCCATGCTGACCTTTTCTGCGGTAAAGGCGTTGACCATGTCCACCAGCGTACGGGCTGGTAACGTGATCGCCCCCTTTTCCTCAATGCGAGCGCCTATCCAGCAGTTAATTCCAAGCTCCAGGTTGGTGGCCGCCAGTTTCAGGCGGGACTGGTCAGTGGCCAGGAGTACATTACCCAGTACCGGCAATGTGCTCCTGGTGCTCACTGCCTTGCCAACGATGTTCAGCCCTCTCGACAGGTTTTCTTGCAGGCAGGTCAACTTCATCGGCGCTCTCCCACTTGCGGATTTGTTGTGCTGTTGAACAGTAATGCAATTATACGCCAATACCGGAAAAGTTCAAATCGGATTTCCGACAGTGGCGAGAAACAGACCGGACGGTGTTTCGAGTTTCGGTTGTCGGAGGGGAAGTTGATGGCGTCTGGAGGCAACTTGGATTAGAATTCGGCGTGAACCCGGCCGAATTCCAGGGTAGGCAGTGTCCGCTGTGGGCACAATACCTGGTCGGCGAAAGATACGGATCATGACCACTATCAGAGAGCTCTTTCTTCTGGATCCCGACGTGGTTTTTCTCAACCACGGCTCTTTTGGCGCTACACCGCTGCCGGTGTTCGAGGTCTATCAGGCGTGGCAGCGCCGGCTGGAGCGCCAGCCGGTCAAGTTCCTGATCCGCGAACTGACAGACCGCTTCCGGGTCGCGCGGCAGGCACTGGGGGGGTATCTCCACGCCGATGCGGATGACCTCGTCTATGTGCCCAATGCCACCGTTGGCGTCAACATCGTCGCTCGATCGTTGGCCCTCGGGCCGGGTGACGAGGTCCTGACCTCAGACCACGAGTATGGCGCCTGCAACAATGCCTGGGAGTGTGTGTGTGGCAAGGCGGGCGCGTCCTACCTTCACCAGCCGATCCCCCTGCCAGTGCGGTCGGCCGAGGAGATCGCAGACCAGTTCTGGCAGGGAGTCACGCCCCGCACCAGGGCCATCTTCTTGAGCCACATCACCTCTCCGACGGCGCTCCGCCTGCCGGTAGAGACGATCTGCCGCCGCGCCCGGCAGGCCGGGATTCTGACCTGCGTCGACGGTGCCCATGCCCCAGGTCAGATACCCCTCGATATGGAGGCAGTTGGAGCCGATTTCTATGCCGGCAACTGCCACAAATGGCTCATGGCCCCCAAGGGTGCAGGGTTTCTGTATACTCGCCGCGACAGACAGAGCCTGATCGAGTCACTCGTCGTCAGTTGGGGGTGGAAGGACGATGGATTATTCACCTCTGGTTCTCGCTACGTTGACCGCCTCGAGTGGTCGGGCACCAGAGACCCGGCCGCCGCGCTCTCTGTGCCGGCCGCCATCCAGTTTCAGGCTGAACACGACTGGGGGTCGGTGAGAGCCGGCTGCCGCGAACTCGCCCGCCAGGCGCTGCTTCGAATCCACGAGTTGACCGGTCTCCCATCACTCTACCCTCCGGACGCCGGATTCTACCAGCAGATGGTGACCGCACCTCTGCCCGCTATCGCCGATCTACCCGGCTTTAAGGCGCGTCTCTACGACGAATATCGGATAGAGGTCCCGTGCTTATCGTGGAATGAACACCAGTTCATCCGCATCTCTGTCCAGGGCTATAACACGCAAGAGGACATTGATGCCTTGCTCCAGGCGCTCGAGCGCGTGCTGCCGCAGGCCACCGGATAGCGGGCCGCTCTGCTACCCGGCCGCGCCGAGCATCACCGCTTCATGAGCCCGCAAGCCACCGGCGTGCCGGTCGGGGCTGCCAACTCGATATGCCCTCAGGAATCGGGCGCTGGCGATGAGCGTTGCTGCAGCGCGGCAAGCAGGTGTTTGCAGCGGATGGGGTATTGCTCCGAGTGCATCGTCCGAAAATCAGGGCAGGTACACGTGCCGGCCGCCAGGTCCACTTGATAGCGGTCGCCCACTAGATAGATATCCGGCCTGGCTCGCCGCAATTCGCGTAGCACGGCCGGCACCCGCTGGAGCCGTTGTTCCTCCTGTGCAGCCACATAAGCGCCGGCCGCCAGCCCAATAGCGTGGTCATTGACCTGCTCGGAGATCGATTTCAGTGAGAGTTGAGAAAAGAGCCGGACGATCCTATGCCCCTCCCTCACCAACTGCCATTGCGCTCCGTCGTGCACCGGCCGGCCGCCGCTCAACTGATCACAGACCAGGACATTGTCTGAATAGGCCACGATCCGGCGCCGGCGGTGCCCGTGACGAACCAGCCAGCCAAGACCTTCGATAAGAGCAGTGTAGCCGGCCGCCAGCGGTGTGGCCTCTGGCCCTTTAGCAGCGATCGCCCCATGCTCCTGCAGCAGCCGGTTCTCCCCCACGTCCCAGACCACGAAACCGTAGGTAGCGATCTTTCGCTCTACCAGCCCATGTGCATACAGCTCCAGCCGGGTAGGGAGAGTCAATTCCTCGACCCAGTTCCGCCGCCCTCCGCGAGGCGGAATAGAGGGAGGAAACCTGGTGTACGGCATGGGTTACACCATCACGGCAAAGTGCGGCTCAGTATCCGCAGCCAATTGCCGCTCATGATTCGCTCAATATCCTCCTGGGCATAACCACGGCCGTCCAAAGCCTCTGCAATCAGAAGCAGGTCGGCGATAGTATCCATTTCGGCCGGGATCGACTCGGCGCCAAAACCCCCATCAAAGTCGGATCCTATTCCCACGTTGGCGCTGCTGCCGGCAATCTGCGCCACATGGTCAATGGCGTCAACCACGATCTGGATGGAGACCAGTTCCTTCGGGTCGCCGGTCTTCCAGCCTCGCTGGAGGAATCTGTTATAGGGGACAATGCCTACCACGCCGTCCCGGGCCACCAGCCGGCCGATCATGTCGTCCGACAGTCCGCGATCGGTGGGATGGAATATACGCGGGTTGCTGTGGCTTGCGATGACCGGGCCTGCATAGCTTTCGACCGCCTCGATGCAAGCGGCCTGGGCCATGTGGCTGAGGTCAAGGGCCATGTTGACCTGGGCCATTTCTGCCAGCAGTTCTCGTCCCAGTTGGGTCAGCGGCCCGCGCTCGCTCGCACTCCCCGCGTAGCGAGTGGCGGCCCAGGCCGGCCCGATGATGCGTAGCCCCTCCGCGTGCCACTGGTGCACCTCGGCCGGTTCTCGAACCGGATCTGCCCCCTCCATGGACACCACCAGTCCCACCAGGCGCTCCAAGTCATCGCTGTTCGACCAACTGGCAACCACCTGCTCCAATTCTTGCGCTGTGGTGATCAGGCGCACGTGCGGCTCATCGTCAGCCAACCGCTTATAGTGGTCCAGTTGCTCGGTCGCCAAAGCGTGGGCTGTCTCCGCCGTCGTGTAGGTTTGCCGGCGCCAAGAGCCGCGGCCGGCACGGCGGGGCGCCACAAACAGGGTGGCAAAGATCACACCCACCCGCCCGGCCAGACATTCCGGCAATCCAACGGTGCGGCGGCCCGTATTCGCGGGGATATTGGTTCCGTTCTCGCCTTCCCGGCCGGCCAGTGCGCTCTCGGCCGGGTGGCGTCCCAGTTCAAGCCAGTTCCAGGCAATATCCTGGTGGCCATCCACCACGAGAGACACAGGAGAGTCGTTTACGTTTTTCATTCGCCAGTGCCCAACTATACCACTTGACGGTCCCATGGGAAAGGTATCTCATGAGGGTGCTGAGAATGGGACTGCGGCGACGGCGCCTCGCTTGTTCTTCCACACTCTCGCTCATCCCGGAGCTTCGAATCGGCGCTCTTGCCCGAGTGCCGGAACTCGGGTTCGGACTGCGGCTATCCACATTGCGTTTCGTCAGCTTCCATGCTACAATCGCTCCCAGTTGGCACTGACTCCCAGGCCGGGCAGAGAAGGCGCTGGCCTACTCGCTGCATGGTTGGCAGGACGACGAACCAGGTCGGTGCCGGCGCGGTCGCTTTCTCTGCGATGATGCCATTGCCGGGGAAGGAGCCCGCCCCATACTAACCCAATCGGGAGACTGCTCGCAGCGGACGGTTATGGTCATTCCATTTGCTCGACTGATGGCGGCGGCCGGACAAGGGCTGCTGATTGCGCTCTTGTTGCGCCATCAGGGAAAACGCAACACAATGAGGCTGTCGTTGACCGGCTTCCTCGCCGTCTCGGCCCTCGTGAGTATCGTCGCCATAGTTCTGGAAAGCATGCCGGAGAGTGGGTGGCTGCGCCAGACCGCCACGTATGGTTGGGCCATCAGCCTGGTTCCGCTGTTCATCCTGACGGCAGCCCACGGCAAGTGGGATCGGAACCGGCCGGTAGCC
>WSZX01000465.1 GCA_013139935.1 Ardenticatenales bacterium | reverse complement strand
CATCTCGTTCGTCATCCTGTTTCTGGCTCTCTTGGCGCTCCCCGTCGCCGGCCGCTATACCCACTACTATGCCGGGCGTCCCCCCGCTCGACCAGAGGTGGCCCGGCCGGCTCTGGACGAAATTGAGGTTCCCACTCCGCCGGCCGAGCAGTACAGCGACGAGGTCATCCAGCCCGGCGATGGCCTGGTTCTGGTCGATATGGCGCACGACAACCAACTGCAGATGCCAGAGTTGAGTGTACTCGCCGGCCGGCTGGCTGCTCGCGGACACCGGCTGACCAGTTGGACCGTGGGCAGTCTGGAGGAGGCATTGCTAAAGGCCGGCGCTTTCCTGGTCGCGGTTCCGCTGGAATTCTAGGACGAGGATGAGGTGAGCGCCGTGGAGGAATTCGTTGACAGTGGCGGCCGGCTGCTGCTGATCGGCGACCCAACGCGGTATCATTTTGTGGAGGATGATTGGGGTTGGATAAGCGGGATCGATTCCGACGCACCCTACCTCAACAGTCTGAGCGCATCCTTTGGCATCACCTTTGTGGATGACTATCTCTACAACGTGCAGAGTAACGAGGGGAGCTTTCGCAATATCCGGTTGAGCGATTGGGGGGAAAGCGAACTGACGGCCGGACTGGAGGCCATTGTCTTCTATGCGGCTCACTCGCTGGCGGTCGCCGAAGAGATGGCTATCATCAGGGCGGATGGAGATACGTGGTCTTCTGCCACTGATAGGGCCGGCGGGTTGATCGTGGCGGCGCAGGCCGCGCAAGGGCGGGCGCTGGCACTGGGTGATTTGACCTTCATGACCGAGCCGTACCACACGGTACGGGACAACAGTCAGCTCATTGCCCAGATTGCTGATTTCCTGACCGGTGCGGAGCGGACTTATTCCCTTTCCCAGTTTCCCCTCTCTTTCGGCCCAAAGGCGGCCTTGATCTTTACCAACAATCCGGACCTTGGCCCCGGACAACTGCAATTGGTGGATGATCTGCAGGAGGCGTTTGACGAGAGTGGCCGGAGCCTGGTGCTGGCTGAGGAGCGTGACTCGAGAGCAGATGCGATCTTTGCCGGACTCTACAGCCAGGCTGACCCGGTTACGGATACTCTGGCCGCGTTGGGAGTCACCCTCACCTACACAGTCACGCAGCCACCGGAGGATGACAAGGATGACGGTGATGATAACGGACTGACGCCGCCTGAAGATGATGCCGACAGTTCCGATGAGGAGACCATGGAGGAGGCCGCGGAGAAGGAGCAGACCGTGAGCATCGAGGGACTGGGTTCCTATAGCATGTCGGGAACTGCCCTGATCACCTACCAGCCAGAGGGTGAGCAGCAAGAGTTGATCGTGTTGGCCGCCAGTCAGGAGGGGCTCGCCAATGTGTTCGGCCGGCTGCTCGAGGGCGATCTGCTCGACTGTGTTCTTGCCGATGCCATTACTCTCTGCCCGACTGGAGTTCCAACGGAAGAGGTGGCCGCGGACTGGGAGCCCACTGAGGCCGAACCTGATGAGAATGGAGACGGGGAGGGTGAAGACGGCGCGCCGGCCGGCGTGGAGGGAGAACTCGCGTACGGGGACACGGTGAGCGGCGAACTGGAGGCTGATGAAGAGCATCTGTGGACCTTCGAGGGCGCGGCCGGGGACCTGATCACCATTCGAGTCGAGACAACCTCGTCCGACATGGACCTGGTGCTTACGCTGGAAGAGGCGGACGGCGCCACTCTTGCCTCGGCCGACAGCAGTGGTGGCGGGGGAGCCGAGGAGATCGCCGGGCATGAACTGGCCGAGACGGGCGCCTATGCTATCCGGATAGCAGAGTACTGGGGGGAAGGTGGCGATTATACACTATCGCTAGAGCTGGCCGGGGACGAAGGGAACGGCGATGACGAGGCGGCCGGCGGAACCATCACCATGGGTGAGACGGTTCAGGAAACCCTGGATGAGGGCCAGACGGCGGTCTGGGTCTTTTCCGGGGAGGCCGATCAGGCGGTTCTCATCATCCTGCAACCGGATGAGACGGGCGATGCGGTACTAGAGTTGCAGGACCCAGACGGCCAACTGCTGGAATCGTCTGACTCGGGTTTTGCGGGTGAGGAGGAGCGAATTGACGGGCTCTTGCCGGCCGATGGCGAATATCGGATTGTGGTGGCAGAGTATTTCGGCGAGCCGATCTCCTATTCCCTCACGCTGGAAGAGGGCGGAGAGGGTGGCCTGTTGGGGGGATGGGGAGTGCTGATCGTCTCATCCGATCTCGGAACGCCGGTGACGCAAGGACGCACCAGCGCGGACATCTTTTATGATATCCTGTCGCCCGACTATGATGTCACGCTGTGGAGCCTGGCGGACGATGGGGATATCGGCGCTGAGGACATGCAGGGTTATCAACTGGTTATCTGGACTTCGGGGGATTTCCGCGAAGGCGATGGTTCCGGTCTCTTTGCCTACATGGTCGATGGCGGGCCGCTACTCCTGAGCGGGGCATACTCTGTGTTTGAAGAGGGCGATGAGACGGCCGCTCTGCGAGACCTGGAAGTGAGCAGCAGTTCGTCCCTCTTGACGACGGGCTTTGAGGCTGGGGAGATCATTGAATTGTCCGGCGAGATGGAGGTGATCGTCTTTGACTATGACCAGGAGGAAGATGAAGACACGATCGCCGTATTCCTGCGCGGTCCGGGTAGCGAGCCGGCCGGCGAGCCGATTGTCACTGCCTTCGACGAGGGTACGCCCGACGCCATCCAGGCTATGCTGATCGGGTTTCCCTTGTACATGCTGCCGGACTCGGCCCAGGTCCAACTCGTCGCCAACGCCATGGAGTGGTTCCAGGTCACACCGCTGCCCTAGTACTGGTTTAAAAACAACATGGCCTTTTGCGGACGCGGAGTGCACCTGATTCCGCATTCAAAGCGGGAAGTTATTTCATATCATGTGCTAAAGGGCGGGGACACCTCCAAGTACTTGTTCAAAAACAACTTGACCTTATGCAAACGCAGAGTGCACCTGATTCCGCATTCAATGCGGGAAGCTATTTCTCAACAAGTGCTAGCCTGAACTGATGGGTCACCGGGATCGTGGCATGGACGGCTGCCAGGCTACCTACGTTTTCAAACTGCGCCGCAACATTGCTCTGGAAGGGGACCTGGCGCTCGCCAGGATAGAGTTGGATGCTCTCATTCCTGGGGTGGGGCGAGATGTCCACAACATCGTCGACCTGGTGCGGGATATTCCCCAACTCGGCCGGCTGCGCGGCCTGGCAGCGGTGGACTGTAACACGCGGCCGGCGGGAGTCCAGGCGGTCATCTCGCGGGGGCCATTGACGCTGCTGCCGGACCTGATTCGGCGCCTCTCCTTTGTCCAGCGTATCTATTGCACGGTCCCGGATTCTGGAGCCGCCCGGGCGTGGCTATCCGAGCTTGGCCCTGGCATCAAGGCGGTCTCTTGCCATCAGGTTGAGCACGATTCGCTGGTGATCCAGGCTATTCCCCACTATGCTCTCTTTGAGATCTCTGACGTTGTAGCCAGACGTTCGGCGAGCGCAGAACAGACCGGGCGGAGCCTGGACGAGGTCCTGGCTGCCTGGCTGGGCAGGCTAGATGAGCCGCGCGCGGCAAGGCTGGCCCAGACGGCCCTGGATGCCCGTTCCACCACTTCCCATCTCTTCCACGACGTTCACTATTACAAGGCCAAGTTCTTCCCCCGGTTGGCCCGGTCCATGCTCAACGTCTGTTCCCGGGCGTTGGGAGATGGTCCTCACCGTGTGATCGACCCCTTTGTGGGCAGCGGCACCACGCTGATGGAGGCCGCCACTCTGGGAATACCGAGCGTCGGGGTTGATATCGACCCTCTTTCCGCGCTGATCAGCAGCGCCAAGCTGGGCGCGACCCGGCTTGATAGTGGCCTCCTGACAAAAGAAGTGGAGCGGGCAGCAGATTTCCTTGACGCGCACGAAAACGGGGGAGGGTCGCTGAACGCATCTCCTCTGGAGCAGGGTGCTATCACCTTCCCTGTCTGGCTGTCAAAGAACCGCAGGATGACGCCCCAGGTCGCCGCGTGCCTGAGTGACGAGATCCGCATCGTCCAAGCGGCCGTTGCTGGCTGCAGCCCGCAGTTTCGACCGCTGCTCCGGGTGCTGATGTCCGATGCCATATCGCGCAGGATTCGGATGCGTTTCCTGGGAACTGGGGTGGGACGCTTTTCGCTCACTCTTGCCAAGACCCCCGCGCCCAGGATACTCGCCCGTTCGCTGAAACGGCACCTCAAGGCGCTTGCCACGTTTGAGTGGCTGTGCCGAACGGTCCATCTGCGACTGGCAGAGGCCCACGTAGTAGAGGCGGATGCCCGGCGGCTGCCCGGGAGCCTGGGGACCTTTGACATGGTGGTGACGTCGCCGCCCTATCTGCCTGCTTCGAGCGGCCGGGAGAGCTATGCCCGGGCACGGGCCCCCTCTCTCATCGCCCTGGGGATGCGAGGCCAGGGGGAGGTGGACCGCCTGGCCAACGCGTCCATCGGCTCGATGGACGGCAAAGGAGTGGGCTCTGAGGAGTTGACACACGCTGAGCGGCATTTGGTTGAATGGTTGCAGCACGACCCGTTGCGCTCTCTCAAGGCGGCGCCCACGGCACAATACTTTGTGGATATGCGGGACTCCTTTGGCGAGATGATGCGGGTCTTGCGGCCGGGGGGTATGGCAGTGGTTGTGAGCGGCAAGCAGAGCACCTTTTACAATTTCGCCACCCGCGAGGCGCTCTATGTGGCCCGTTCGGCCGAACTGCTGGCGGAAGAGGCCGAGAAGGCCGGTTTTATCGTGAGAGCTCTCCACGACGTTCAACTACTCAAATCAAACGTGAACGCCCGGCCACGTTCCCTTGACAATTATTATGAGACACTGATCTTCCTGCGGAAACCATGCTAGGAACGACGTGGAGATCTCTGGTGGGACCCCCTCCGGTCTCACGTCTCGCGGCGCGGCTTTGGCTGTTGGCAGACCCCTGTCTCTCCGGTATAATCGTCTCAGCGCGGTCAGTTGGACGACCGCGCCATCTTTTTTGCCAGGGAATGCGAATGTCCGCGATTGTAACCGGTCCTCTGGGACTGGTGCAGAGTCGCCGTCTGACTGTCACCTTGAGGGCAGCGGCCGGCGTTCTCCACATAAAGCAGGTATGGACCAGCCGAATGCGCCGGGCTCGCCGTGCTCGATGGTCCGATCGGGTCACGGCGACGGATGACGCTTCTCCATGGCCAATCGCTCCGAAGCAGGGATCGATTGCGGCCGCGAAAGGCGCCTGATGGATAGCCCGCTGATCCTGTTTGCTTTTCTTTCTCTCTTTCACATCCTGGGGGGTGGGGTGCTCGGCGTG
>WSZX01000170.1 GCA_013139935.1 Ardenticatenales bacterium | reverse complement strand
TCGGGAGTGATGCGGCCGCTTCCCTTCCCCTGGTCAACCTGCCTATTCTGAAGGACTGGATCGCCCCCACTGTTCTGCGTCTCCGAGAACTGTGTGGCCCGGGGGTGCATGTCCCCAATTGGGTGGGAGAAAGGTATCTCAAGGACCCTCAAGAGATGCTTGCGCTCAAGTTGGACGCCTGCCCAACGTTTCTGGAAGGTCAGGACCCCGACGTGGCCTCCCTTGGCCCCACGTTTTACAAAGAGTACGCCCAAGAACGCGACGTTCCCCTGGTTCTAGGCGTGGGAGCCAGTTTCTTGGCCCTCAGTGGCCCGGGAGAGGTGGCGGACAGGGTAAGGCGCTACGTTGAGATTGGAGGGCGGGGGGGGCGGTTCGCCTTGTACCTGTGCAACCTGGGACCTACCACGCCGAGGGAGAATATTAAGGCTGCTATTGATGCGGTTGCCGCTTATGGTGTTTATCACGAGTAGCATTCACCTGCTCACAGTCCGGCTGGCTGCTACGGATAGACCTGAATAGGGGGGAGTAGAAAAACAAGCGAGGCGCCGTTCCCTCTGTAGTTCCATGGCTGCACACACTTGCGCCTGCGGGCACGCAGTACCTGCCCTGCGCAGGTGGTGCAGGTGAGGAAAGATGACAGAGACGGCAAAGGGGGCGCAAAGTCCCCCCTTCGCCATCTCTCCCGTCGCCGCAGCCCCTTTTTCAACACCCTCAATAAAGTCCTTGACAAACCGAAAAAAAGGGGTATATTTGGCGGTGATTGGTATACACCAATGTACCTTTAGTAGACCTTTGAAAGTGGCAGGTTACAGATCAGATTCTCTCCTGGTAAACCGTTTTGCAGCGGCCGTGCCTTTGTACATCCAAATTGCTGAGGGCTTGCTGGATCAAATCGAGTCGGGCGAGTTGTCGCCGGGCGACCGTTTGCTCTCCGAGCGTGAAATGAGCAAGGCTTTGGGTGTCAACCGCATGACGCTGCGGCGGGCGTTCCGACTGCTGGAGACCCAGGGGTTGTTGGTGCGCCAGCGCGGAGATGGTACCTACGTTGCTGAACCCAAGATTGAACGGCAGGCAAGTCAATTGGTCCCTTTTACCCGGGGCATGGAAAGACGGGGCTACATGCCCGGGGCCAGGGTAATCACACTGGAAAAACGGCCGGCCGAAGCGGCCGTAGCCCGGGAGCTGGGACTGTCCATCTCAGCGCCGGTCTTTTTTGTGCGCCGGCTGCGCCTGATCAACCAGGAGCCGGTGATGTTGGAAAGGTTCACGGCGCCAGCCCATCGTTTTCCCGGTCTCGATCGTTACGATCTATCAACCCGTTCGGTCTATGACGTGATGGACAAAGAGTATGGAGTTACTGTCGATCGAGCGCGACAGAGCTTGGAACCAGTGGTTGCCACAGAGTACGAGGCTGAATTGCTGGAAATCGAACCGGGCGCCCCCCTGATGTTGGAGCAGCGGCTAAGTCTGGACCAGGAGGGTCAGCCAGTTGAGTATGGCAGGGACCTCTATCGCGGCGACCGCTTTCGCTTTGTCACGGAAACTGCTCTGTTGGAATCGTGACGAGTGTCCATAGTCCCCGAAGCGGAGCGGAGTGGGGTGCGTATTCACCATCACCAATCACTCAATAGGGACCACACAAGGATCGCTTAATGCAGAGAAATCACCCAATCACAGGCTGGAAGGATAAGGTCCTCTTTACCCCGGGTCCGCTGACCACAAGTCGGACAGTGAAGCAGGCCATGCTGCGGGACCTGGGGTCCCGTGACGTCGAGTTCATTCGATTGGTGGAAGAGATCCGCCGCCGGCTGCTGGAACTGGGCGGTGTGGCAAAGGGTGACTATGAAGCCATCATCATGCAGGGCAGCGGCACGTTCACCCTGGAGGCGGTCGTGTCATCTACAATTCCACCGGAGGGTAAACTGCTGGTCATCGTCAGCGGCGCCTACGGTCGGCGCATCGCGCAGATTGCACGGGTGCTCAAGATCGACACGACGGCGCTCAACTTTCCAGAGGACCGCAAGCCGGACTTGCGGGAGATTGAAACGGCGCTGGCGGCTGATGACGCCATCACCCACATTGCCGTGGTGCACTGCGAAACGACCACCGGCATCATCAATCCCATCCGGGCAATTGGGGCGATGGTAAAGCAGTCCGGCCGGCGCCTTTTTGTGGACGCCATGAGCAGCTTTGGGGCCGTGCCGCTGAATCTGGCCGAGTGCGGGATTGATTACCTGGTCACTTCGGCCAACAAATGCATCGAGGGGGTACCGGGTTTTGGGATCGTCCTCGCCAAGAGGGAGGCGCTGCTGGAGACGGAGGGATTCGCCCGCAGTCTGAGCCTGGACCTGCTGGCACAGTGGAAGGGGCTGGATGCCAAAGGCCAATTCCGCTTCACGCCGCCCACCCACACCCTGCTTGCCTTTCATCAAGCGCTCATCGAGTTGGAGCGGGAAGGGGGCGTGGAGGCGCGGGCCGCTCGTTACCAGGCCAATCACGCGGCGCTGGTGGCCGGGATGCAAAAGATGGGCTTTCAGGAATACCTGCGGCCGGAAGACCAGGGCCACATCATCACCTCGTTCCACTATCCGGACCACCCCAACTTCTTTATTGACGAGTTTTACCGGCGACTCAATGAAAAAGATTACGTCATCTATCCCGGCAAGGTCAGCGACGCCGACTGTTTCCGCATCGGTACCATCGGCCGCATCTCCGTTGCAGATGTACGCGGTCTGCTGGCAGCCATCCGCGAGACGCTGGCCGAGATGGAGATCGTGCTCTCGTAGCCGGGATTTGAAGCTGGCAATGTCATCAAGTCAGGTGCCTGCGATTACCAAGAAAGAGGGGCTGCTTTGTCGTTCCGCTCCTCGCAATGGAACTTACTTGATGACATTGGGAAACTAGAGATCGGAGAAGAAGAACAGGATTATGGATAGAGAACCGTTGTTGCGAAGAAAAACGGCA
>WSZX01000049.1 GCA_013139935.1 Ardenticatenales bacterium | reverse complement strand
CCAGCAAGTATTCCCAGTCCGTGTTGTAGCCATAGTGAATATTGAAAGTTGCCGCGCGCACCACTTGGCCAGGCTCCCGGACGGCCGTCGGATCGGGGAAGGCCCACATCAGCACCACCACCGCCGCCGTTGATAACAGAAACACGACACGGTGATTGATGGGCACTGGATGGCGTGGCGTTGGGTGCGGTGCCCGAAAGACGGCCGGCAGTATGGCAAGGCCGGCCCCGACGGCGAGGATCGACAGGCCCGCCCCCCGCAGGGCCGCCAGAGTGTACGGGTAAGTAAACGCAAATGCGAATGCCAGATGCAGGACCAGAAACGCGATCATGCCCAACGCCAGCGACCTTCCACTCTCGCGTGCCGGGGCGGGAGAGTGGCGGCCGAACATGAGGGGCAGCATCAGAACCATCAGCAATTGTGCCATCAGCAGGCCGACCAATCCCGCCACGCCTCCCAGCCGGCGACCGATCACGAGGCCCAGCATGACCCCGACGATCAGCACTCCGGCCCGCGCCAGCACTCCCCACCCCTCCAGCGACTGCAGAGGCCGGCCGCCAAATAGCTGGAAACGGCGGCCGAAAACGTAGACCAGGGGGAACGCCGTCGCCAACAGCAGCACCGGAGCAACCCACTCGTATGGGAGTCCCGTCCAGTGGGCCAAGACATTCGGCTGCGCCAGAGCGGCCGTCTCCAGAAAGAGAAACCCGCCTATGGCCAGGCCTCCGCCCGGACCCAACCGGCGGTCAGGAGCGGGGTCGCTGCTCTTGACGCTGTACGCCGTCCACGCCACTCCAATCACCGCCAAACAGAGGACGATCTGGAGGGGCAGAAAGCCGGGCTGAAGAGAGATGTCCCAGGTGTCTCCCCAGGCGCGGGCGATCTGATCAGCCAGCAGGGCCAGGACCAAGGAGACAGGAAACATCTCTGGCCGCCGCCGCAACAGTAGCGCCATATAGAGGCCGGTAGAGCCAATGATCACAATGGCGCAGACCAGGCGAATTGTGGGATCGTTGATGGCAAGTGGTGCGCGAGCCGCGGCAGCGACGACGATGGAGGCAAACAGTGCGGCTCGCGCTCTCCGGGGGCCAAAGGAAATGAGGGGCGGAACCAGCAAGGCTGCCAACATAAAGGCAAAGACGAGGCCGATGATGGCAAAGCTGATCTCGGCGTCAAATAGCGCATCGTAGACCAGGCCAAAGAGAACGGAAAAGAGCACTCTGGTGGCCTGCAGCCACAGGAGCAGCGCGGCAACCGTCTCGACCATCCGCCAGGAGATAGACCGCCTGTCTTCCATTGTCACACCCTCTCGCTACCGCACCCGGCCATACACCCGGCCGATCACCGCCTGACCGTCCCTGCTCAACAGCCAGGCCGGGAGTCGCCGGCCCGGCCCAGTCGGGTCCTGGTAGGCGACGAAATAGACGGGGAAATGGAACGGGTAACTCTGATCCTGCAGCGTCTCCAACAAGGGAAACAACCCCTCAACTGCCAACGGCTTGACCCGGCCATCCAGAAAAGCCGCGGTCACATACCCAATCGCCCAGGGGTTGGAGGAGACGTAATCCAGCACGGCGGCCGAGTCGGGCATCACCACAGCCGCCAGGGTAACCCGATGTTCCTCCATCGCCAGTCGCTGAAACAACTCCCAGGCGGCCGAGTATTCCTCCCGGGTCACTACCTGGATGTTGGCTGCTGCTCCACCGAGCATCTCCCACGACCAGATTCTCCCCTGAAAGACATCTTGCACCTGGGACAAGGTCAGCCCGGAGGCCTGATTTTCCGGGTTGACCACGAGCGCCAAACCTTCAATCGCGACCGGCGTCATCCACCATCCCTCCTCAGCGGCCGGTTCGCCGAGGACAAAGACAGCGTCCATCTGCTCCAGACGCAAATCGCTCAACAGCCTTGGCGCGTGGCCGGTCTGTATCTCCAAGCTTTCGGCCGGCGCCTCGTCGCCGTATATCGGCATGATCACATCCCTAAGGGGCTGCAGAGATTCGGCAAACCCGATGCGCAGCACAACCGGCGGCTGACTCGGCGTTGAGGTGGCGGTCGATCCACAGGCGACCAGGAGCACCAGGGTCGCGACGAGGCAGGTCCTCAATCGCAGCCACAGTGCCGGCTGTTGATGCTGCCCCGCCTTAATTTCCTCTGACGACATAGATGATCAAGGAGACGGCGCCAAACAGAGCACAATAGACGGCAAAGATGTTCAGCGATCGCTCACGCACATAGAGCAACAAGGCGTGAATGGTCAGGTAGCCCACGACCGCGGCCGAGGCAAACCCAATCAGCAAGACCTTGATTTGGCTCTCAAGGGCGCCAGCCTGAAGCAGATCCAGTAGCTGCAAGGCCGCGGCGCCAATGATGGCCGGCGTACCGAGTAGGAAGCTAAAGCGGGCAGCGCTCGCCCTGTCAAAACCTCGCACGAGCCCGGCCGCAATCGTTGCACCGGAGCGGGAGATGCCCGGCAGGATCGCCATTGCCTGCGCTGCACCGATCCAGAGCGCGTCTGCCCACTTCATTCTATTCAACGTGTCCAACGTGTTCAACCTTCGATCATGCGCCCGGCTCGCGTCACCACGCGCCCGCACGCGCTCGGCAAGACACAGCAGCCCAGCGGTACCAAAGAGCAGGACGGCGACCGCGGCCGGATTTCCAAACAGCCCCTCGAACCAGTCTTCCAGCGCCAGCCCGGCCAGCCCGGCCGGGATGCTGCCGCCCAGGATGAACCAGGCCAGCCGCGAGTCAGGGTCGGCCATTGGGTCCCGTCTCCTAACTCCGCTCCAGGCCGCCCCGATCATGCGCTTGAAATCTCGCCAAAAGTAACCAAACACCGCTGCCAGCGTCCCCAAATGGACCAGCACGTCAAAGGCCATATTGCTCTCGCCCACGCCATGCCAATCCAAGAGCCAGGGAACCAGCACCAGGTGGCCGGAACTCGATATGGGCAGGAATTCAGTGGCGCCCTGGACGATGCCGAGGATCAGCGCCTGGATGTCAGTCAAGCGACACTCCTTTGGATTCGACGGAAGAGACGGCGAGGAACTCGTCAGCCATCGCAGCGAATGATCCAGCAATGATCGACTCGCGAATCCGTCGCACCAGGTTGACCAGAAAGTGGACGTTGTGCAAAGATATAAGTTGATGCCCCAGGATCTCGTTGGCCCGCGTGAGGTGGCGCAGGTAAGCGCGGCTAAAGTGCTGGCACGCGTAGCAGGCGCAATCGCTCGCAATGGGGGAAGGGTCACCGGTGAACCTCGCGTTGCGGAGGTTGATCCGGCCGCCTCTGACCAGCGCCGCCCCATTGCGGCCGATCCG
>WSZX01000211.1 GCA_013139935.1 Ardenticatenales bacterium | reverse complement strand
GAAACCATCGTCCGAACTTCCCTCGCTCGTCCCCTTGACCGGTGTGCAGCAGCGTTATGTCCCCCTCCCGGGCAAGACCCAATCCGACATTGTCTTGGGTATCCCCGGCCCGAGCCGAGCGGTCGATGATTTCCTGCATGCCCGGCTGGCTAACACCATATTGGGCGTCTTTGGGCTGTATGGCCGGCTAGGGGCCAGCGTGCGCGATGATCAGGGACTGGCCTACTATGCGTACAGCCAACTGACCGGCGGCTTGGGGCCCGGCCCTTGGCGGATCAGCGCCGGAGTGAATCCGGCCAATGTCTCGCAGGCCGCCCTCAGCATGAGAGACGAGATCCGGCGGTTGCAGGCAGAGCCGGTACCGCCCGAAGAGTTGGCCGACAACAAGAGCTATCTGGTTGGCTCGCTGCCTCTCCATCTGGAAACGAACAGCGGGGTGTCCGAGACCCTTGTCAATATCGAGCTGTACCGGCTGGGGCTCGACTACCTGCAGCGCTACCCCGAGATGGTGATGCAGATCACCGCCGACCAGGTGCAGGCGGCCGCCCTCAAGTATCTGAGCGCCGATACGTACGCGATGGCGGTTGCAGGCCCGCCTGGAGGAGATGAGTAGCGAGTTGTCGGCGGGTGATGGGCATGGTTCATCACCGATCACCCGCCCCACAGCAGCCCATGTTGCGAGTAGGCATAGATCTGGTGGAGATCAAGCGGATTGCCGTCGTGATGGATAAATACGGCGAACGGTTCACTCGGCGCGTGTTCACCGACCGCGAACTGGCAATCTGTCACCATCGGCCGGAACGACTCGCAACGCGCTTTGCTGCCAAAGAGGCGGTCTCCAAAGCTTTGGGTTGCGGGATCGGGCGAGTGAGCTGGCGGGAGATCGAGGTCGTCACCGACGCTTCCGGCCGGCCGGAGTTGATGCTCCACGGATCGGCGGCCGAACTGGCGGCCGAACTGGGCCTGGGCGAGTGGGCTGTCAGCCTGTCGCACACTGCAGAGCAAGCGATAGCCCTTGTAGTCGCCACCCATTGACGGGTGGTGACCGGCGATCTAGGGAGCAGTGGGTGACCTGACCCTCGTTTGCCAGACTTCCTTCCACTACCAGTAACCGTATTCCTTTTCCTCCCACCCATGTTTGCCGATCAGCGGCACAAACATCACCGGAATTGAGCGCACGGTGCGCCAATCTGTTCCTCTCCGTTCCAGCACTTCAAGCACCTGGCTACCCATACCACCCACCGGGGCCACAATCCGCCCCCCGTCCTTTACCTGCTCTTTGAGCGGCGGCGGGACAGTGGTGGGGGTGGCGGCCGTGATCATGATGGCGTCAAAGGGCGCCTCATCTGGCACGCCTGCGCTCCCATCGCCCACTAGCACCGTGACATTCGTATGGCCGAGTTGCTTGAGGAGTTCCCTGGCCTTGGATGCCAGCGTTGGATGCCGCTCGATGGTAATCACCTGTTCCGCCAGGCACGCGAGCACGGCCGCCTGGTAACCGGACCCGCACCCAACCTCCAGTACCATCTCATGACCCGCCAGGCGCAGCAACTGGGTCATCAGCGCCACAATGTAAGGTTGTGAAATCGTCTGTCTTTCTCCGATCGATAGCGGCCCGTCCCAGTAGGCCATCCGCCGCATCCCTTTGGAAACAAAGAGATGCCGCGGGACGCTCCGCATCGCATCCAGAACACGCCGGTCGGTTATGTCCCGTGTGACCAACTGCTGCTGGACCATGTCGTCCCGCAGAGCGCCGAAATCGAGATCTGTTTCTGCCATTTGGGGCCCGGTTATACTGTCACTCGGTCAAGTGAGTCAGTGAGGGGAGTATCACTCGGTGACACAAACATTCTATCATCCGCCCTGGGGGCTGTCAATCGACAACGGCTGAGGTTCGAACAACAGACGAGGCGCTCTTCCCTCTCCCGTTCCGCACTGCGATTCCTCCGACCTATCTTCCCCGCCGCTGTCCGCTTTCCCACACCCTCGATCACCGCCCACACCGGACGGTCCCTGGGTGGCGCAGGCGAGGCCAGGGCAGGGGCCAGTCCTCCTCCAAGAGCAGGCGTATAGATTCAGCAGTGAGGATGGGCTGGACCAAGGCTCCTGCCGGTGCCTCCCCCTTCAGGATCGGCTCTGCGCCCGCACGAGTGCAGAGCGCGTCCAGGGTGAGCGGCCGCCTGGGCAACGCTCGATCCAAACGGCCGCGCGGTACAGCCAGCAGCCCAAACAGATCGTGCGGCATCGGCGCCTCCAGCACCTTGGCCAGGTAGGTGACGATTACCATCCAGCCAACCCTCTGCGCCGGCTCGACCCGGTAGTTCCGCCCTATGGTATAGAACAAGGGGAAGGGTTTGTCTCCATCAGCATCAGAATGTAATCCCGGCAAGAGCGCCCCTCCGTAGATCAGCCTGGTGCCAGCCGTACCCACTACGCTCAGCGAGACCCCCAACTCCTCGGCCGCCTCGCGCGCCAGGCAGTCCAGCAACTCCTCTCCTGGGTCCAGCCTTCCTCCAATACCGCCCAGGGGGACGATAATCCGGCCGTCAGAAGCAGTTTGCCAATAGGATGGCTTGGTGATCTCCAGGTACACGTGGCTGGCATCGTACACCAACGCCGAGACACCGATGATCTGCCAGTTGCCTGGGCCGCAGAGGCGGTCTAGCTCGTCTTGGGCGGGGATCTGCACAGCCTTGGCCGGATCAGGTCACGAGTGCGACCGCTTCTTCAGGGGTGTCTGCCAACTGAACCAGTGCCCGATGGGATTCCGTCACTGGAGCATAAGCGAGAAACACATCCAGGATCCGCCGCCACTGTTCTCCCAGCAGAATGAATGGACGCGGAGGGATAACATTGACCAGGAGCTGATTCCAGGCCAGGGCAACTTCAGCCAGTGTGCCCACACTACCGGATAGTGCGATGATTCCATCGTTCTTTGCCACCAGGTGGGCCATCCGCTCCAAGAGAGTGCGGTATCGGATCTCCCTGGTGATCCATCGGTTGGGGCGCACCGGCCGCCAGCCCTCGATCTCATCGCACGTCACACCGATAACACCACTGTTGGCCGCGCTATCGGCCGCTCCCTGGCTGACGGCTGACATCGTGCCGATATAGCCGCCGGTAGCCACCGTCAAGCCGGCCTCCGCCAGACGCCGGCCGAGTTCGTAGGCTAGCTGATACTCCGGCTGGCCGGGTCTTGGGTGACTACCGCCAAAGACAGAGATTACCCTCATTCCCGGATTCCTCCCTGGATGCCTTCCGTGCGCAGGCCCGATACCGGAGGCCGGTTTTCCGGCCGAGCGTTCGGTGCGGTGTCCGGTCTACCCATGCCCCGCCACCAACGGTATGTCCAGCGTGGCGTGTGGGTAGACGTTGATTACGTCCGTGTCATAGTACCGGGTTTGGGTCACCGCCATCGGGTTGTAGTTATGGACATGCCCGTGCAGCAGGTAGCGCGGTCGAAACGTGCGCATAAAGGGCAAGAATGACTTGAAACCCACATGCGCCAGGTCGGACCGGTCGTGAATGCCGCGCGGGGGCGCATGGGTTATGAGCACGTCCAGGTAGCGACCATGTTGCGCCTTGTTGATCAGCAGCCTGGGAACCATCCGTGCCAGTTTCAGGGCAATCTCGCCGTCGGTGTACATGCACTTGCCATCGGGCCGGTACCGCATGCAGCCCTCAATCCCCGCTACCAGCAGGCCCGCTTGGTGAACCACCCGGCCATCCACATCCACGCATCCCTCTGCATGCTCTGCCACCCGGCCACTACTCATGTGATATGGGCGATCATCGTGGTTGCCACGCACGTACAGCACCGGCACACCGAGCATGGTGACAATGTACTCTAGATAGTAAAAGGGCAGATCGCCGCACCCGAATACTATTCTCACATCCGGGTAATTGCTGCGAACAGCAGCGCTGTATATCTGCTCCTGCACCCGGTCGCAGACGGCAAGCGCTTTCAGTGTCATCACCGCACTCTGCACAGTCGCGCCATCAGCAGCGCATCGACGTACTGTCCATCCCGGAAAGAAAAGGCTCGACA
>WSZX01000534.1 GCA_013139935.1 Ardenticatenales bacterium | reverse complement strand
CACTCAACAGAGTGTACTGATGTTCAGACAAGAGTTCGGACAATCGTCCTTTTCCGCCTGCTGGCCGCCCAAAACAGGCAAGCGAGGCGCCGTCCCCTCTGCAGTTCGGCTGCTGCAGAGGAAAGCTGGCAGGGGTGGCGAATTCGCATATTGGTGAATTGGCAGATCGGCAAGTCAGGCAACGGGTTGGACGGCCAACTTGCTAAACCCCACTGAACGCACTGAACCCGCCATCTACCGGTACCACGACCCCAGTGACAAAGGCCGAAGCCGGCGAGAGTAGCCACAGCACCGTGCCCACCAAGTCCTCCGGCAGGCCAAAGCGCACCATCGGCGTGTGCTCAATGATGGTGCGGCCGCGCCGGGTCAGTTCGCCGGTGGCCTCATCGGTCAGCAAGAAACGATTCTGCTCGGTGAGAAAAAAGCCGGGCGCAATGGCATTGACGCGGATGCGAGGCGAGTACTCCTGCGCCACGTGGACCGCCAGCCACTGGGTGAAATTGCTGACCGCCGCCTTGGCGGCCGAATAGGCCGGGATTCGGGTCAACGGCCGGAAAGCATTCATCGACGACACGTTGAGGATCACACCCTCTCCGCGCTCTGCCATCAGCCGGCCGAAAACCTGACTGGGCAGCAACGTCCCGACAAAGTTAAGGTTGAAAACCCACTGGATGGCATCGGCCGGCAGGTCAAAGAAGGCAAGATCAGCACTGGTGGTGGCCTTGGGGTTGTTTCCCCCCGCACCATTGACCAGGATGTCCACCCGGCCAAAGGCCTCCACAACCGTCCCGGCGGCGGCCTCGAGGCTGGGTTTGTCGAGCACGTCGCACTGGACCGCAACCGCTGTTCCGCCAGCCGTCAAGATGTCGTTCGCCACCTCTTGCGCCGCCTCCAGAGACCGGTCCAGGACGGCGACCCTGGCCCCAGCACGGGCGAACGCCCGGCTCATCGCTCCGCACAACACCCCGCCACCGCCGGTGATCAGGACCGCCTTTCCCGACAGACCAAATAAGGATTTCAGGTATTTGTTGCTCATTTCACATCTCTCATTACTTCTTGTTCATCTCTTCTTGCTTATCGCTTTCAACCGTCACACCCCGGTCCACCTCGGGTCGATAGATCGCTGATGCGCCGACGTCTCGCAGGGCGTTTTCCAGTGGAGTGGCATCAGGCCAGGGCCAGAGCGCAATGATCGTCCCGCCGTGGCCGGCGCCGGCCAGCTTGGCCCCCAGGGCACCAGCGTCGAGGGCGGCTCCAATCAATGTTTCATTCGACTCGCCCGAGCCGCCCAGCTCTCGCTGAATGGCATGGTTTTCATTCATCAACTGGCCCAGCAGGGTCCAATCTACCGTCAGGAGCGCCTTTTTTCCCAATCGGGCGATTTCGGTGATGCGCCGGTACCCATCCACGACCACCGCTTCCCCCTCCAGCCAACGTTCGCGGATCGGCTTGTGGACGGCACCAGAGGCGTGTTGCACCCCGGTAAAGCCCAACACAAACGGCGGTGATCCCTCCGCCCCAGGTCCAGTGGGCGGAAGATGGGCCGCCAGAGGCTCAACGGTCGCATAAAGCTCCGCCTCGGCCTCACGGTAGAACTGCTTGCCCCCGAAATCCATATAGTTCAGCCCGCCAAAGGTGCACATGTAGGCATCCTGGTACCCGCACACGACCTTGAGGTAGTTCAGCTCGACGTAGCGAGCCCGCTCCGCCAGACGGTAGGGGGGATCGTTCTTTCCCTGCCAGGCAAGCAGGGCCTGAAGCAGGGCCACCACCAGCGCGGTGGAGCCGGCCAACCCGCTGTGCAAGGGGATTTCGCTCTCGTACCGCACGTGACAAGGCGGCGCGACAGGAAGATGAAGATAGTCGAGGACGGCGCGGGCCACATCGAAATGGTCGCGCCGTGGGCGCAGGTCATCTCGGCCGGCGATTTCGAGCTCTTCTCCGTTGGTCTCCAGCACGAGGCGGGCGGAAGGCACCACCGTCACGCGCGCCCGCAGCGCTATCGAACACGAAAGAACCGCGCCCCCATACATGTCGGTTGGATTGCCAATGATCCCGGCCCGGCCGGGCGCCGAGCAAACCAGCACACGCCGCTGGCGACCCAAATCGCCGTGCTGATCAGAGCTCATACGCCTTGGCCTTGATGTACTTGCGGACCAGGTAGCCGTACCGCTCATCAGCGAGGGCAAAGTCAAAGAAGGTGCGAAAGTAGCTCTCAAAGTTGCCCACGTCATAGCGAACCTGATCAGGAGAGAGAAGCCAGGCGTAGACCGGTTGTCCCATCTGGATGAGCATTCTGATCGCGTCAGATAGCTGTATCTCTCCGCCTCTATCGGGAACGGTGCGGTCGAGAGCCTCAAAGATGGCGGGGCTAAAGACATAACGCGCCGCCACCGCCAGGCTGGTGGGAGCGGTTCCGGCCCGAGGCTTTTCCACAATGTCGGTCATCGCCACCGGTTCACCTGGGGGCGGATCGGTACTGGCGGAGGTGCTGACGATACCGTACCGGAAGGTCTCTTCCACCGGCACCTTTTCCACAGCAATGGTGGCGGCCGCTTCCAGATGAAGGTGGGCCTTGATCATCGCTTGCAGCGGCGCAGAGGGGTCTGTCGCCGCGATGAGCGAGTCCCCCAGAGCCACCACACAGTGATCACTGCCGGCAAAATCGGCGCCCAGCGAAACCGCGTGTCCCAGCCCCTTGGGCGCGCTCTGCCGGGTGTAGAAGAAACGAGACTCTCCCTCAATGTAGGCCAGGTCGTTCAGCAGCGCCTCATTTCCGGCCTGTTTCAGAGCCGTCACGAGCACGGGATCCGCATCAAAGTGGTCCTCAATCGTCCTCTTGCGCCGGCCGGTGATTATGAGCAATTGGCGGAGCCCGGCTGCCTGCAGTTCCTCCACCACGTATTGCAGAACCGGCTTGCGCCCCACCGGCAACATCTCCTTGGGTTGCGATTTGGTGGCCGGCAATAGGCGTGTCCCCAGCCCGGCGGCCGGGATGATTGCCTTGGTTATTGGTTCAGTCATGGGCCAATCCTCCCCTGTACTTGTTCAAAAACAGCTTGGCCTTTCGCGGACGCGGGGTGCACCTGATTCCGCATTCAAAGCGGCATTTCTTTTCTAAACAAGTGCCTGTTCTCGGCGAAAGGTGATAGGTGCCGTCCAAAGTGTTCGATCAGCGCCGCATAGTGAGCCTCCTCGTGCGTATCGAGCACAGCGAGCAGTTCGGTCCCATAGCGGGCCAGAGCGGAGCCAAAGGTGACGTGCAGCACCTGCCGCACGTCGAATTGATCCAGCAGGCCGGGCAGTTCTCCGTCCGGCAGGAGGCCGGGATCCGGCACTCGGCCCAACTCGGCCGAGACGTGGTAGGTTGCCCGGTCGTCCGGGTATCGTTCCATAGCATAGGCCAGGATAGAGCGGAATAGATCGGGCTCTGTCCCCGCCAGCGAGCGAAGGGCCTCCAGGTAGCTGGTCCCGGCCGTCTTGAGGTGGACCAGTCCGCGAGTGTGCCGGGCCACAATCGGATAGATGGTAAACTTGTCAGAGCCGGAATGGATGCTTAGCTTGTACGGCCCCAGAGTTCGAGCAATGGCGGCATGCCTGGCGAACTCGGCCTCGAACTCGGCCAGGTCGCCAATATAGTCGACGCCCTTTTCAAAGCGACCGATGTATCGCGGGGCAAGGCTCACCCACTCGACCCCGAGCCGTTCGAGTTCGCTGGCGATAAAAAAGTGCTCCTCAACAGAGGTCGGCACCTCGGTCTCATCCACCGACATTTCCAGTTCAAAGCTCTGGCTCTGGGCCGCGAGATGCCGGTACATGCGGACGGTGTGGGCCAAAGCCCGGCCGTACTTGGCGGCCGCCCGCGCCAGTGTCGCCTCGCGGAATTCAA
>WSZX01000254.1 GCA_013139935.1 Ardenticatenales bacterium | reverse complement strand
GGCAAAGCGCCCTAGAGACCAGAGCCGCCACTCTACTGGGAGGTGTGCGGATAGCCTGCACACCATCGACATGCGCGTGGAGAGCTCGTGAGATCGCCCGATCTCTGCTCCAACCCACCGCTCATTGAAATCTGCTCTTGCCCTGCTGCCGGAGGCGGTTTGTGGCCGTCCTATCCGGCTGCCGATTGAGAGCCCGCACCGGCCGCTCGTATTCAGTGGTACGTTGTTGGTGCGCCCCTCAGAGGGTGGCGAACAACGCTCTGCTCACAGCACAGGTTCCACGAGTGCCTCTGCTGCCTTCCCTTCTGCTGCAGCGCAACTGCAGAGGGGACGGCGCCTCGCTTGTAGTTCTACACTCTCAGTTCAGAGGGTGTTGAAAAAGAGGCTGCGGCGATGGGAGAGAGGCAGGGGTGGCGAAGGGGCGCTTTGCGCCCCTTCGCCACCCCTGCCATCTTTCTTTGTGCAGCAATGGAATTACAGAGGGAACGGCGCCTCGCCTGTTTTTTTGCACTCTCAGTTCGCCCACTTGCGCCGAGGAGAGTATTGAATTACAATCATGCTCTTACTCGGCGCAGTTGGGATGTGAGCGTAGGTACCGGGCAGATGTACGAATCTGATTGGGACAAGGTCATTGGTGCAAATGACCCGGAGGGGTCTGCAAGCCTGAGCAGCACCTACGCCATCCGTGGCTCAGGTAGATGGGGAGGGTGTCAGGAGATCCAGAGTAGGCTGAGCGAGCATGGTTTCTGCCGCTTCACACGGTGGGACCCCCAGCCACCATACTGGAGTTTTATGTACGACACAGATCTCACCAGAGAGCAGTTGTTTGCTCTGCTCGGTCCTGACAAGGAAAAGATGCAGATCACAATAATCTAGTGTTCTGTTGAGAACCCATGGCGATGAGTTTGGGCTACTCCTTCGGCAGGACGTATCCCAACTGTCGCAGCACCTCCCGCTTCTTGCGCCACTTTGGGCGGACCTTGACCCACAGTTCCAGGTATACCCGGACTCCCAGCACGCTCTCTATCTCAGTTCGGGCGGCCGCGCCGATCCTCTTTAGCATTCTTCCCCCCTTGCCGATGAGAATCCCCTTCTGCGAGTCCTTTTCCACAAAAAGAGTGGCCTGGATATAGGTCAGGTTCGCACTGCGCTCCTTGTACTCATCCACGACCACGGCGATGGCGTGGGGCACCTCGTGATGCAGCAGCTTTAGAGCCTGCTCTCGAACCAGCTCGCCCGCAAGGTCCCGCACCCGCACATCCGTCACTTGATCGGCCGGAAAGTAGCGCGGCCCTTCCGGCAGTGCGCCTGCCATCATCTCCAGCAGTTCGTCCCGGTGGTCGCCGCGAGTGGCCGAGAGAAACGTCCAGTCGGCCGATGGAAGAAGCGCCCGAAAAACATCTCTGCGCGACTGTAAATCATCCGGTGAAAGCAGGTCGACCTTGTTCAGGGCAAGAACGACCGGGGCCTGGCCCCGCCTTTCCTCAACCAGCTCAGCCAGGAGCCGGTCCTCACCCGTCGGCGGCTGGGAGACATCTACCACAAAGAGGACAATGTCCGCATCCGGAATGGCGCGAGCAGCCGTTCCCACCATGTACTCGCCCAATCTGTGCTGCGGGGTGTGCCATCCCGGGGTGTCCACAAAGATGATCTGACAATCAGGCAGGGTGAGAATACCAAACTGCCTCAAACGAGTCGTTTGAGGCTTGGGAGAGACGATCGCCACCTTTTGCCCGAGGAAGGCATTCATCAGAGTGCTCTTGCCCACGTTGGTCCGCCCGACCACGGCGACGAATCCCGACCGATGGCCGGCCGGCAGATGCTCGCCGCCCAGCGTGGCGAGGTCAAGATCAGCCTCGGTCCAACCGATTGCTGCGCTGTCTTCCATTGGGTCTTCCATTTCATCCTTCATGGGCTGCTCCGGCGGGCATCGACTGTTTCCCACAACCGGCAAAAGGCACATTGGCCACCGGCCGTGGTGGGCTGGCCGCAGATACGGCAAGGGCGCATCTCCGGCTGAGTCTCTGCCACGGTATCAAACGCGCCCGCCTTTCTCGCGCGCAGGAACCCCAGGTAGAACTGCAGCTTCATTCCCGGCGAACTGCGCTCCATTTCACTCAACACGGTCTTGTAGCGAATGCTAGAGGCGCCCACCGCGTAGGGGCATTCGTCATAGATATAATCAATCCCCCGTACAAGTGCATAGGCGGCCGTCTCTCGCTCATAGAAGCGGCAGAAGGGCTTTACCTTGCGCGCCAATCCCTCCGCCGAGGCAGGCAAGACCGGAGCTTGCCGCGCCAGGTAGCCGACCTGCCACTGCATGGTATTGCCAAAGAGCACGGCGGCCTCGTCGTCCAGGTTGTGTCCGGTGGCCAGCGCATCGTAATCGCCCTGCCGCGCCACCCTGTTCATCACATGGCGCTTGACCAAACCACATACAGAGCAGGGCTTGGCCTTTCCTCGCCGGGTGAGACGGGCTGCCTCTGCGATATTGGCGCCGTATTCCTCTTCCAGATCAACCACGTGGAGCCTGGCAGCGGCCGGCCGGCCGGCAAGAAACTGCCGGATCTTGACCAGAGACTGGTTGGAATAGCCCGTGTCTCC